>CALKZS010000001.1 GCA_938002835.1 uncultured Dokdonia sp.
TTAAAGAGAGGCTTAAAAAAATGAACAATAAAGCGAATGCTTTTAAAGAGATGATACTCAGTACAAGGGCAATAGAAAACTTCCTGAAGATTAATGATAATTATTTAGAGCTAATAACATAGCTAGTATAAACTACAGCCACAAATAACTATATGACAATTCATTATGAATAATAAATAGCCAAAAACACTACTTAAAATACCCGAAAAAACAAGCCAAAAGTATTAACGAAACTAAAAATCTAGCTAGCTTAAAAAGAATACAACAAAAGATAGCCTTTTTGCGAAAGCAAAATGAAATGAAAAATTAATAGAACTTAACTCCTTTCTATAAAAAGAAATTCCAAACGATACCAAATCGCACATTAAAATCTCGATATGGATTACCAGGAGCGCTATAAAAGTTATTACCTGTAAAGGCACTATTAAAATGTTCGGCTTTTACAAAAATGCGGGTTTGTCGCACCTTCATATTTATAAAGAAATCAAACAATGGGAAATCACCAAACTCTTCCGTATTTTGAACATAGAATTGAGCCAAAATAGGATCATATGCATTGAGGTTATACTTTGTAAAGTAATTTGCTGTAATACCTGTTTGTAAAAAAAGTGCTTTTTTAAATAGCCTATCTGTAAAGTACAGTGAACCTCTAGTTACAAAATCTGGCACATTAATTACCCCTTCGGCTCCACTTATATTTTGATAAGTTGCCGTTAGGTCTAGATTGAACTTACCATATTTGATGTTTTTGTTTGCGGTTACCTTGAGATGATTAATTGCCTCATCAGTTTGAAATGAATTTACTAAGTCATCTAAAGGATCTATCGCAAAGTATGCATAATCTTGTATAGTGGTAGCCGAAGCATCGATGTTTACCCAAGATGGAGCATCTACTTTAAATGCAAGCTGATTAGTCTTTATTGTATTATAACTATCTGCATTGAACCAGTTATAATTTAGATAATTACTTTGAAAAAGAAGGTGATTATACCCTGCAGGCCTAGCATTACTTATAACGGTTGCAGAGAGTCTTTTTGTACTATCTATTGCGATACCTGCTTCTCCATATATATTGTATCCATCAAAATTTCCTGCAATATTTACTTGCGCATTTCCTTTTATATCGAAGCGTCCTATTCTATTTTGATAAGATCCTCCTGCGGCCACCGAGGTTCCTTGCAATCTATTAGGTACTCGTTCTGAAATACCATCTCCATCTGGGTCTTGTATGAGCACAGAGTCATATCCGTAATCATAGTATGTAGCATTAGCTTGAAACTTGAGTCTTCCTAATTTTGCATCTTCATAAACTGCATTTACTTCATTATAGGTTTCTTCACTATCTGTTCTATCTGTAAAGGAGGATTGATCGAAGGCATCTCCAAAAAGATCGTTTGCGGTTTCTTGAGTATAGCTATAAAACTTGTTTTCACTATTAAATATATGACCTACGCTTAGTTCATAATCTTTAAGACTATCTTTTTTCTGAATAAGATTATAATGGTGATTTACATAAACTCTTGTGCCGTCTAATATATTTTCGGCATCTTCAAAATTTACTTCTAAACGAGATCTATCATCTACATCTGGGTCATTATCTTCAAACAATGCAATAGACTCATCTGTTAAACCTCCGTTTTCTTGATTGAGTAAATCTTGAGCTACCCAATGTAATTTTATAAAATAACGCTCGTTTTTAGTATGATAGCTACTAGCAAATCTAAAATTACCAGAACTTGTAAGTGCGTTTTGATATTTACCCAAACTGCGTACTCCTTTATAGGCTATAGACATATTAAGTCTTGGATGTATATTGAGTGCAAAAAAAGCATCAAGTTGTTGTCCTTGCTCAAAAGCACTTCTATAATATAACTCTGTAAGTGGTGTAGGGTTATGATAATAATTTATATCTTCTACTTCTTGATATGCAAAATGTCTAGCTTGTGCTATGTATCCAGGCAAGGTACGCTGGTTATTAAAATCATATATTAATGTATTATGTGTTTGTCCCGTATTTGCAAAAGGGAGCAACCCATAACGATCTTTACGCAAATAGTTAAACTTATAATCTTTACCTATATGTAATGTAGTATCTACAAAAGTGGTATCTCTAGAGATTGATATTATTTTATAGTCTTGTACTGGAGGTCTTTCAAATTCTTTAATTTTTGCGCTTTTTGCATCAATTCCATTGAGTGTGCCATCACTACCATCAAAACTTGATCCAGTATTTATTCCTTCTAAGGTGTTTGTCTGACTATATGTCAAAACTTGCATACAACAAAAAAGAAATACTACCCACAGCTTATTCATATATTTATTTTAAGGCTTCAAAATTACATTATTTGCATCTATTCTAGTATTTTGACCTATTTATTATGTTAAAACTTTCTCTTTATCCCAATCTTATAGAATGTGGCACCGATGAAGCTGGCCGCGGTTGTCTTGCAGGTCCTGTCACGGCCGCTGCTGTAATGCTTCCAAACTCATTTGTAAATGAGATTCTTACAGATTCAAAATTACTAACAGATAGAAAACGAAAATTACTCAAACCTATTATAGAAGAACAAGCAATTGCTCATAGTTTTTGTCACGTGATGATGGATGAGATAGACAAAATTAACATCTTACAAGCCTCAATTACTGCAATGCATAGAAGTATTGAGGGAATGATTGAGACGCTTTCGCGAAAGCGTGACACACCTCAACACATTCTTGTAGATGGTAATAAGTTTAATCCTTATCCAGATATAGATCACACAACTGTCATAAAAGGAGATAATAAATACCTGCCTATTGCTGCTGCATCAATTCTCGCAAAAACAGAACGAGACAACTTTATGGATCGCATACACGAAGAATACCCAATGTACAACTGGAAAAAAAATAAAGGGTATCCTACAAAAGAACATCGGGAAGCCATACGCAAATATGGCATCACAAAATACCATCGAAAAAGTTTTAGACTATTGCCAGAACAATATGAACTCAAGTTTATCGATTAATTATATGGTTTTATTTTAAAATTGCAGAAACACTCTTTTAAGTATCTGTATTTTTATCAAAAAGTTATCTAACCCAATGAGAAAATTTTTAGCCCTTATTATTATCATATATACAATCATTGGTTGCCAAAAACCGGTAGAAAAAGAAACAACTCTTACGCAATACATACCTCGTAAGGCAGCTGTTGTTATAAAAACAAATGACCTAGAAAGACTTCAAACAGAAATCACAAACAACGACTTTATACAAGCTTTAAAAGAGACAAAAGTTGCAAATTTTATTTCTGGCCAAGATATATTACCGAAAAACCTTAAGACTAATGGCAAGACACTTATATGCTATACAAAATTAGGTGAGAAAGATTATGAAGTGAGTCTTATTACTAAAGTGCATAAAGACCTTCTTATTAAAGACAGCACGCAAACTAAAATTCAAAACATAACAGCCTTAGATAAGAATGCAACTTATTCATACGTCGTTAAAGGTGATGTACTTATTGCAAGCACCTCTTCATTACTACTTGAAAATGTACATCGTGAGACGCCACAAACAGCAAATAGTGACCTGCTTTTTAAAAATGCATACCAAAGTACCAATGAAAATGCCACCATCTCTATGTTTATAAAAGGAGAGGAAGGAACTACTTTATATAACGACCTATTTCCTTCAAGTACTATTAATGCTTTAGAAAATAATTTTAGTTGGGCAGCTATAGATTTTTATCTAGACGCAAATGACATACGCACTTCTGGTGTTATACTTATAGAAAAAGAGTCAGAAGCTCAATATAATTTATTACGTAATACAGAACCTGTTGTAAATCGCATTTCAGATATTACCCCCACTTCATTTTCTTCACTTACATCAATTACCTATAAAGATTGGACAGTCTTTAAAGAAAATAAAGCAAACTTGATTAAAGCAAATTTGCTGGAATTTAAAATGGCAAAAGAACCTCTTTTTGCAAGTTTTGAAGAAGTTGCAGTTATTACAATTGCTCAAGATCAAGTTATCATTGGAGTATCTAATGATCCTTCAATAACAACTGGCGAACTTTCAGGAAATGATCTTAAAGAAAATTTTAGAGATATTGAGATTTATAGTTTTAATGATAATAACGCTTTTGCGAAAGCGTACGCTCCTCTTCTAAACATTCCGTCTGTTTCATTATATGCTACGATAGACAATTTTTACATTTTTGCCGAAAATCAGACCACACTTGAAACCATTATTGCAAATTATCAAAATAATGCAACCCTTGCAAAAAGTGATCTTTTTAAAAATACTACAAATCAATTAAGTGATGCTTCTAGTTATCTTTATATAGAAAACCTTGAAACCGGATATTTTAAGACTAGAGCATCAAAAGATGGACAAAAAAAATTAAAAAATATAAAACTAGACAACTATTATTATGCTGCAAGTCAACTTATACAAGATGGAGATTATATGTTGCATAATGGACTTATTCTAAAAGATGAAACCTCTACTACAGCTGGTGGTGTAGCTCAAATAGCAAGCACAAAACTTAATGAATCCATTACTATGTCACCACAACTCATTCGTAACCACCGTACAAAAGGAATGGATGTAGTGACACAAGATGTAAATGATGTATTATACTTAATAAGTAATACTGGTAAAGTCTTATGGCAAAAAAAAGTAGATGGACCCATTTTAGGAAAAGTACAACAGGTAGACCTCTATCGTAATGGAAGATTACAACTTGCTTTTACAACCCCAACTACATTCTACATTTTAGACAGAAATGGGAAAGAGGTGAGTCCTTTTCCATTATCTTTTGAAGACAAAATCACACAACCTCTAGCTGTTTTTGATTATGATAAAAACAGAAAATATCGTTTTGTGATTGTTCAGGATGATAAACTTGTGATGTATGACAAAGATGGAGCTATCGTAAAAGGCTTTACCTTTAATAAAGCCAGTAGTTTTGTTTTGTTCCCACCTGAGCACATACGTATTGGCAATAAAGACTATATTGTTGTAGCAGAAAACTCTGGAAAATTACATATTCTTAATCGTGTAGGAAAGAGTAGAATAGACATAGAAAAGTCTATCGATTTTGGCGATACACCTAT
>CALKZS010000002.1 GCA_938002835.1 uncultured Dokdonia sp.
CTGTTGCTTTAAAATGATAATAATTGGACGCCCATCTATAAGTGTATTTATTTGTGTGAAAAATGTACGTTTGATCTTACGAGAACGTATATCGCAAATACTATCGGCTAAAGTGGGGTGTTGTACTAGTTCCATAGAAAATGATACAAAATGTATCCAATTTAAACAAGCTCTTGCAACGGTCTCAAAATACTAAAAATAATCCAAAATAAAAGAAGTTGCCTTTTTAGAAAACCTCTTTTATTTCTACAACTCTAAGTATATTTATATAATGAAAAAAATACACTTTATTGTTTTATTAACTACACTCTCTTTATGGTGTTTTAGTTGTGAAGAAAGTATCATATATACTTCTCACTTAAAAACTTTTCAAGAAGACACTCTTGAGGAATGCCAGACATCTCAATGTCCAGATATCATAATAGAAATAGAAAAAATAGACACACCTACTATACTTAAAGAGCCTGTGCAACAATGGACAGAAAATATTTTATATGACTTTTTAAATCTACAGAATGACAAAGACACACTTTCGATAGAAGAGGCTGTTATTGTCTACAGTAACAATAGTCAGACTTCTTATCCAGAAACCTCACTACTTTCTGAAGAACACGAATTAGTGGCAGAAACTACTATTTCATATAGTTCAAATCTCATTCTATCTATGGCGTTTTATGGATATCAATTTTCTGGAGGAGCTCACGGTTATGAAACTAGTACCTATGGAAACTTTAATCCAAAAACAGGTCAAAAATATACTATTAATGAAATATTGAAGGATACGTTTTTTGCTTTCGCGAAAGCGCAATTAGAACAACAATTCTCAAATCAAAATTTTACCTCTTCTTCAGAAAACTATACAAACATTGGGTTTACAGAAGGTGGCATCACTCTTTCGTACAATGATGGTACGACTCTACTTCCTGAAGAAATAAAGGAAATTACCATCTCTTGGGCAGAAATTGAACCTTATTTTAAGTTGTAACGAGCTTACTTAGTTGAATACAACATCCTAAATGTAACCCTTCGTGAAAATTGTTAAATTGAATTGCGTGTTCTACTTTACTAAGAACACCTCCTGTCGTAGATAAGGTATATTCTTTAAAAGAAATAAAAAGTCCTTTATGATAATCTTCTCTTAATATATCTATTGTAGAAAATAACATTTTATGTATCTCGTCTATCTCAGATTGTGATACATCATTTTCAGGTTTTGTGCCTTTTTTATATTTATTTATAAAGTCTATAGAAGCAGGCGCAACTTGTCCTGCAAGACCATATATAAGTAATTGTTGTGTAGCAATACTATGTCCAATATTCCAGATAATATTATTGTTAAACCCTTGAGGAATTGTGTTGAGTGCATCAAGAGAATGAGAAGTAATTAGTTTTGCTAATAATTCTCGGTTTTTTTGGCAAATATTAAAACTATAATCCATATTTAAATTTTTAAATAAAAGTACTTAATATACTGCATAACAGGTGTTATTTTTATACCATAAAAAACAGAATGAAAAAAATATATCATCTTTCAACGTGCAATACCTGTCAACGTATCATTTCAGAAATTAATCCTGATGATAGCATAGTACTTCAAGACATAAAAAATGAAGCTATTACAGAAAAACAGCTTGAGCAAATGCATAAACTCGCGGGTAGCTATGAATCCCTTTTTAGTAAAAGAGCTCAACTTTATAGAAAACGAGGTCTCAATGAGCAAAAACTCTCTGAGAGTCAGTTTAAATCACTTATTTTAGAACACTACACTTTTCTAAAAAGACCTGTAATGATTGTTAATGATATTATTTTTATAGGCAATAGTAAAAAAGTAGTTGCCGAAGCTGTAAACGCCTTTTCTAAATAGCAAACTATGAAAAAGCGTTATCTTGCATTTCTCGCGGCTTTTGGCGCTAGTTTTATATATGGTATTAATCACACGCTTGCAAAAGATTTAATGCCTACTTATATACAGGCATATGGTTTTATAATGTTACGTGTTCTGGGGGCTGCAACTTTATTCTGGATTACTAGTTTATTTTTTCCTAATGAAAAAATTGAGCGTAAAGACTGGTGGCGTATAATATTGTGTGCCATTTTTGGAATGACAATCAATATGCTTATGTTTTTTAAAGGTCTAGAACTTTCTACGCCTATAAACAGTAGTGTTGTGATCACACTATCACCTGTTGTTTTACTAATTCTCTCTGGCATTTTTTTAAAAGAAAAGATCACTTGGCTCAAAGGTTCTGGGATTACAATAGGTCTTATGGGTGCCTTAATTTTGATTCTTTTTGGAGCAAAAATTCAAAATAATGCTCCTAATATTGCATTAGGAAATACTCTATTTATGATAAATGCAACCGCATATTCTGTATACCTCATTCTAGTAAAACCTCTCACGGCAAAATACTCGTCTATCACTCTTATGAAATGGTTTTTTTTAATTGCCATTTTTACAAATGCTCCTATTGCATTACCTCAGTTTTTAGAAATAGAATGGAGCACTCTCCCTCTTAATGTAATAGGTATAATGCTTTTTGTAGTAATAGGAACTACATATCTAACTTATTTATTTAATGTGTTTGCTTTAAAACAGCTCAAACCATCTACTATAGGAGCTTTTATCTATTTACAACCTCTCATTGCCAGTATAGCAGCTATTATTCTTGGGGTAGACAGGCTCACCACTATACGAGTTCTCGCTGCTACTTTGATCTTTCTAGGTGTTTATCTTAGCACAAAACAAAAGAAAGTTTCGTGAGTGAAATAAAAATTACTTCTTACAGTAGCATTACACAAATACCTGTCACCACTTTTAAAGATTTAGAATGCTCGCCATCATTTTATTTTTCAAAAGAGTTTTTAGAATCTTTTGAGACTCATCATCCTTTAATTAGTCACACATACCTTCTTTTTAATAAGAACGAAAGTCCCATTTCAATTGCTGTTCTCCAAGAATTTGAAATTAATGTTGAGCAAACAATACAGAATATGCCTTCTATTTACAAAATAGGAAAACATATTATAAATACCTTCTCAAAAGAAAAAATAAGATTATCCCTATGCGGAAATATTTTTATAAGTAGTGCCCACGGATTATTTATAAAAGAAGCTAATGATGCAAAAAAGATATATCGATTATTAGCAAATTATATTACTTCTAATACAAAAAGTGATCTTTCTTTTTTTAAAGACTATAATGGCACTCAAAATGAAATTGCACAAGTAGTCAAAAGTTTAAATTTTCACCCTTTCCAGGTAGAACCTAATATGATACTTCCTATACAATGGAAAACATTTGAAGAATTCAAAAATGACCTCAAATCAAAATATCGAGTTAAAATAAATAAAGCAGATGTTCTTAGTGAGCATATTGAGGTTAAAGATATTTCTGCAAAAGAAATAGAAGAACAATCAGAGGTATTACAAAAATTACATAACAATGTAGTGTCTAAATCTTCGTATTCTAGTATTACATTTAACATAAAAACGTATATAGCATTAAAAGAACATTTTGGTAATAACGTAATCTTTAAAACCTATTCTAAAGAAAATACGATAGTAGGATTTATAACTGCTTTTAAAATTAATGATAGATTAGAAGCTCATTTTGTAGGAATAGACTACTCACAAAACAAAACAGATGCAATTTACCCACGTATGTTAAATGATTATGTTCGGTTAGGGATCACACTTGGGGTGAAAGGCATTAACCTGGGCAGAACTGCATCTGAAATAAAAAGCACTGTGGGGGCAGTGCCAGAAAGTCTATATTGTTATGTAAAACATAAAAAAACAATTACAAATTCAATTTTAAAACCTGCATTAAATAAAATCGAAATAACAAGCTTTAAACAACACACACCATTTAAGAAGGGAATTTTATGATGATGTTAAGTTTCTAAAGTTTTATTGAAGGGAAACAATAACTTATTGAAACAGTGGATTATAAAATTAATAATTTATTTTAGCAAAACAATGAAAAATGTAATTTTATTTATCATTTTTAAAATTATTAACCAGAAATCATAAAAAAAAACACAATTATGAAAACACAAGAAATTGCAAACAACCTGGTACAATGGTGTAAAGAAGGAAATTATGATCGTTGTTATCAAGAGTTGTACAGTAACAATATTGTAAGTCTAGAACAAGAATGGGCAGAACACTCAAGAGCAGAAGGTATGGAAGCTGTTGCTCAAAAAGGAAAATGGTGGGAAGAAACCTTTGAAGTACACAATGTAGAAGTAAGCGAACCTATTGTTGCGGCAAACTGGTTTTCTGTTAGATTTAATATGGATACTACGCATAGACCTAGTGGCCAAAGAACAAATTCTGAAGAGATTGCAGTCTACCAAGTTCAAAACGGAAAAATAGTTAAAGAACAGTTTTTCTATGATAAAGACTAAAAACTTAAAAGAGCTTTAAGGTATACAATACAACTTAAAGCTCTTTTAATTTATTGCTCACGATCTTGAGGGACTTGACCGTGTGCTCGCATATCTTCTTTAGTGAGTGTTTTAAAATCTGGTGTCTTAGGTGCGTTTTCTAACATAGGCAATAATCCTTCTGGAAGACCTCTCATTTTTCTAGTTGTAAGGTCTATCCACCCACCCTGCATACTTCCTCGGGCTAGATTTCTACCTTTATGATCATAAAAATTATGAACAAACTTAAAAAACATTCCATCCTCACTAGAACCGCCTAGTTCAAAAGTAACGGTAATGGGTTTTCCTTGAAAAGCTTCTTTAAAGAAAAACAATTGCTCGTGAAAAACCACAGGGCCTATATTGTGAGTTACCATCTCTCTCTGGCTCATACCATTTTCTATCATAAACCCCATTCTGGTATGTGACATAAAGTTTACATATGCAGAGTTTGCTAAGTGACGATTTGCATCTATATCACTCCAACGTATATCAAATTCTTTTGTGTACATTTTTTAAAAAAAGAGCGCTTTTAAAACGCGTTACTATAAAAGTAAAATTACAATTTCTAATATATTCAAGAGCCATACTTCCTTAAAAAGGAATCATTTTATTAATGATTTTTTTATATGCTTTCGCGAAAGCGCATTTCTAAGTACTTTTAACCTTTCGAGTATAATAGCTTATTCTCTATTTTAAAAAATTGCGCTTATTATATGCCTATTATAGATTCTCCATACAAAGCCAGTGGCCTTTTCAAAAATGCTCATTTATCTACAATATACTCTGCAAAAATTAGGCGAGTGTATGGAATAAAGCAAGAACGAGAACGTATAGAATTACCTGATGGAGATTATGTAGATATTGACTGGTCGTATCCCCCAAAAAAGACTGTATCTACTAAAGTTACATTGTTAGTTCACGGTCTTGAAGGCGATGCCCAAAGACCTTATATAACAGGAATGGCAAAACTACTCAACAATAATGGATATGATGTAGCTGCTCTTAATTTTAGAGGTTGTAGTGGTTTTCAAAATAGACTATATAGATCGTATCACAGTGGTCATACTGAAGATATAAAACATATAATATATCTACTCATAAACAGATCATATACTCACATAGACCTTTATGGTGTGAGTCTAGGTGCTAATGCAATGCTTAAATACCTAGGAGAACAAAACACGATCCCCAAAGAAATAAAAGCAGCAAGTTGCATAGGTGTTCCTATAGATTTAAAAGCCTCTTTAGAACAGCTTGTAAAACCCAAAAACATTATCTATCGCACTTCTTTTTTAATCCATCTTAGAGCAAAATATCGAAAAAAGATAAAAGAATTTCCAGACCTTGCAACATCAAAAATATATCGCACCATAAAAAGTCTTAAAACTTTTGACGATGTATATACTGCTCCTGCTCACGGTTTTATCGATGCTCTAGATTATTATGAAAAAGCAAGTAGCTATCGTTTTTTGTCTAGCATAAATATCCCTACACTTATATTAAATGCAAAAAATGATTCTTTTTTACACGGGCATTGTTACCCCATAAAGCAAGCAAAAGAAAACCCAAATCTTTTTCTAGAAATGCCAGATCACGGCGGTCACGTAGGTTTCTATATGAAAGGTGGCTTTTATTATAATGAAATACGAACTTTAGATTTTTTTTTAAATCATATCTAATAGTTACTTATCTTTATAAACTTATATATTTAATTGAAATTACATTTTATGAAAAAACTATGGATGATTCTTGCCATTGCAGGATTAATAATAAGTTGTGGTGGTGATGCTGAAAAAAAAGAAGACAAAAAAGATAAAGTAAAAATAGGTGCAAAAAAAACACCTAAAGCATCAAATACAAATGCTGTTAACATAGCTATTGCAGGGAATGATTTGATGCAATATGATAAAAAAGAACTTTCTGTAAAAGCAGGTGAAGAGGTTACATTAACTCTAAGACATACCGGTAAGATTGATAAAAAAATAATGGGTCATAATTTTGTCCTACTCAAACAAGGTACTTCAATACCAGACTTTGCTGCAAAGGCTGCTGCTGCTGGTGAGTCTAAAGATTGGATTCCTGAAGGTGATAAGGTTATTGCCTACACAAAAATGATAGGTGGTGGAGAAACTACTTCTATTACCTTTGCAGCTCCTGCAGTAGGAACCTATGATTTTATTTGTAGTTTTCCTGGTCATTCTGGACTTATGAAAGGCACCTTTACAGTAAAATAAAAACAGGTTTAAATAAAAAATGGGTTCTTAGATACAAGATAAATGCTTCTAAGAATCCATTATCATTTTTAACCTCTCCTTTTTACTAAAAATCAGGTTTCTTCCTGTTAGCTTTTTTTTCTGAGTTTTGTCTTTTTGCTTTTAGTCTTTTGAGTTTTGCCATTTTAGATGGTCGCTTTCTCTTTCTTACTTTAGGAGGTATAATAGCAACTTCAAGTAAAGAGAATAATCGTTTTATAACCTCTGCTTTATTTGTATGCTGGCTTCTAGAATTTTCTGAAGCTAGTTGAAGCACCCCTTCTTTTGTAATTCGGTGCGATAGTTTTTCTTGTATATAAGACACCTCTTCTGTAGAAAAAGCTGTTGTTTGCAACACATCCCAGAACAACTCAACTCGAGAACTTGTCTTATTTACGTGCTGCCCTCCTGCACCACTACTTCGGGTTGCTTTAAATGTAAGTTCTTTGAGGATTTTAGATTTATTCACGATTTTTATTTCTTCTACAACGTTCACTACAGTATATAACTTCGTTCCAGTTCTTTTTCCATTTTTTTCTCCAAGTAAAAGACCTATTACATACAGGACATAGCTTTATTGGGAGATTGTCTTTTTTCACAAAAGTGATATCATTTATATTGAGGAGTAAGGTTTTTTAACATTACTTCTGTGATTTGGTCAAGGTCATAGCTGTGTTCCCAACCCCAATCATTACGAGCTGCACTATCATCTATAGAAGCGGGCCAGGTGTCTGCAATCGCTTGACGAAAATCTGGCTCATAACTTATCTCAAAATCTGGGATGTGCTTTTGTATACTTTGAGTAACATCTTCTGGGGCATAACTTACTCCAGCTAGATTATATGAACTACGAACTTTGATTGCTTTTTTAGGAGCATCCATAATTTGTATCGTAGCTTTTATAGCATCGTCCATATACATCATAGGCAATACAGTTCCTTCGTTAAGGAAACAACGATAATGACCGTGTTTAAGTGCTCTATGATAAATAGCCACTCCATAATCAGTGGTGCCTCCCCCAGGCTCTGTAGTATAACTTATAAGTCCTGGGTAACGTATACTACGCACATCTACTCCATATTTATTAAAATAATACTCACACCAACGTTCTCCTGTTTGCTTAGAAATTCCATATACTGTTGATGGCTCCATTACAGTAAGTTGTGGAGTATTAATAGCTGGCGTAGTTTCTCCAAAAACGGCAATACTCGATGGCCAGAATATCTTTTTAATTTTTTGTTCCTTACTAAGGTTAAGTATATGAAAAAGAGATGTCATATTAAGGTGCCAAGCTTTTTCTGGAAATCGCTCGGCAATAGCAGATAGCATTGCTGCCATTAGATAAACTGTCTCTATTTTATATCTAAATATAATATCTTCTACAGCTGCATAATCAGTTGCATCGAGAAGTTCAAAATGTCCTTCAGATAATAAGTCACCGCTACCTTGACGAATGTCACTTGCAATTACTCTTTCTGCCCCAAAACGTTTTCTCAAAGCTATTGTTAGTTCTGTACCTATCTGTCCGCAAGCCCCTATTATAAGTATTCTAGATCTCATTTTAAGTTTTTTTAAATACGCTTTCGCGAAAGCGCATACACAAACTTACACATTAATACTGCTTACGTTTATTGTTTTAAGCTACTTTTGTGATTTACATTATTAAAAAAATATGAATAATCTAGCCCGTATTATACTGCTATTGATGATTTGTTGCACATTTGCTTGCAATGACAAAAAAACTGTTTTCACTCAAAATAGTGAAGTATATGTTAATGTTATAGACACATTACACATCGCAAATCCTATCAATCTAAAACCTAGTATTAAACTTACTCCACAAGCAAAGAAAGCAGTAGAAGAATGGACGTTTTATATCAATCTCTCAAAAAAAATAGATAGTATTCCTTCAAAAACGTTAGGGCATTTAAAAAACAAATTAGAGAAGTTTACAGCATTGTATCAAGTTGCAGAAGAAGCAAATGAAGCAGATATATCAAATACTCCTCCCGAAGTAAAAACAAATGCAATAGATGCCAGATTGCTAGCTATAGAAACTCAAGTTCATATTTTACAAAATCAAGTGAATATGAACTCCCCAGACGCAACTAAAATTTCTAATCATATAGGAGAATTGCAAAATGCATATCAAGATCTTAATTTACAACTTAATGAGTTGTTTAATACTAGTTTAAAAGATCTCCTAAAAGAAATACAAGAGGAGAATAAATTGGAAAATGTTACTTCAGATGAAAATGAATAATATCTCTAAACTCATTAAAAAATATTAAACTATGAAATTCATTAGTCTATTTTTATTACTATTCATTATATCCTTTAACACATTTGCTCAAGAGCATAAGGATCTCATAAACACTTCGCTAGATCAATGGCACAAAGCTGCTTCTGATGCCGATTTTGAATCCTATTTTGGTTTAATGACAGATAATGCTGTTTTTATAGGTACAGATGCTACCGAAAACTGGGATATAGAAGCTTTTAAAGCTTTTTCAAAACCTTATTTTGACAAAGGAAAAGCTTGGTCTTTTACTGCAATAAATCGCACTATTTATCTAGATCCTTTTAATAAGACAACTGCTTGATTTGATGAACATTTAAACACACAAATGGGTGTATGCCGTGGCTCTGGTGTCGTAAAAAAAATTGACGATACTTGGAAAATACAACATTATGTGCTTTCTATTGCAGTTCCAAATGAGAATGTAGCTACACTAACTAATCTAAAAAAAGAATGGGATGTTAAATTTATAAAAGAATCTAAAAATTAATGTTATTTGCATTTTAACGTTAAAAAACAACACTTAGTCGTATTTGTGATTTATTTTTTTTAATTAAATGCATTTTTTAAGAGTTCTATATTTTATATTTGTTGCTCTAAAAAAAAGATTGTGAAAAAAATATTACTAATAATTACCTGTATTTCTTCATATTGTGTTTCTGCTCAAACAGGAACGCTAGCACCTTGGATGAATGAAAACACCAATCAAAATTTAAGAATAGAAGATCCTACTTTTGAAGACATCGTTACTTCCTTTGAAGATTTTTGGGAAGATAAAGATGAAACTGTAAGGGGTAGTGGATACAAACCCTTTAAGAGATGGGAATCTCTATATAAATATTATCTTAATCCAGATAAAACTGTTATTGAACCTGAGCAGCTATGGTCAGCTTGGAGATCGAAAAACTCCCATCAAAATAGGGATGTAGATAATAGTAACTGGCAAAACGTAGGTCCTTTAACTCATACAAATACAGGATCTTGGTCTTCTGGACAAGGAAGAGTAAATGCAATAGAAATAGATCCTATAAATACTAATATTTGGTATGTAGGAACTCCTGCTGGAGGTATTTGGAAATCAATAGATTCTGGTGAAAGTTGGAGTCCTCTATCTGACGATTTACCTCAAATTGGTGTTTCAGGTATTGCTATAGACCCTACAAATACAGATGTCATATATATTGCTACTGGAGATGATGATGGTGGAGATTCTTTAAGTGTAGGTGTCTTAAAATCTACAGATGGAGGAAATACTTGGAATACTACAGGGTTGAATGAGAATAACTCACCTTCATCAATGAATGATATTTATATTGATCCTGCAAATAATAACATCTTATGGGTAGCTACAAATCAAGGTATATATAAAACCATTGATGGTGGCAACTCTTGGAATGTTGTTAGAATAGGAAATTTCCAAGACTTAAAGATTAAACCTGGCAGTTCTGATATATTATATGCTGCTACAAGTAGTATAATTTTTAGATCTTTAGATGCTGGAGACACCTGGGAACCTGTTAGTAATGGTTTTATAAATGGAGCTGCGAGAATAGTTCTTGATGTTACACCTGCAAATAATGATGTATTATATGCATTTGTGTCAGATAGTTCCTTTGGATCTGGCGAAATATATAAATCTGATAATGAAGGTTCTAGCTTTACAAGAACTTTTAATGGATCTACTGATATATTTGAAACGACTCAAGCTTGGTTTGATATGGCATTTGCAGTATCTGACACTAATGAAGACGAGATTTATACAGGAATATTAAATGTGTGGAGATCTACAAATAGTGGGACTAACTTTGTAAAACTTAATAACTGGAATCAACCTAATTCTCCATCTTATACTCACGCAGATATACACATACTCAAAACAATAGGTAATACTATCTATTGTGGTAGTGATGGTGGCATTTATGCATCTACTGATAATGGTAGCACTTTTACAAGTTACACAGATGGATTAGCAATAGGACAATTTTATAAAATTGATGTGGCTAAATCTGATGCATCTATTATTTCTGGTGGTTTACAAGATAATGGTGGTTATGCAAGGCTTAACGATAACTGGCAAAACTACTATGGAGCAGATGGTATGGAAAACCTATTTAATCCTGAAGATCCATCTATTGTATATGGATTTACTCAACGAGGAGGTGGTCTTTGGTTTTCTGAAAATGGAGGAGCATCTTTAGATGGAAGTTTCTCTGGTCCTGAACAAGGAGAATGGATTACTCCCTTAGCTTTCACAAAAGACAATAGGCTTTTTGCGGGTTATCAAAGTGTTTATGAATTAGATTTTTGTTCTAATTCTTGGGTGCTTACATCACCTAGTTTTAACGAAACCATAGATAAACTTGAAACAGATCCCAATCAAGCAAATGTAATGTATATTGCGACAGGAAGAACATTGCGTCGCAGCATTGATACAGGTGCTAGTTTTAGTGTTGAAGAAGTTTTTACAAATGATATCACTTCTATTGAAGTCCATAATGAAGATAGTTCTATTATATATGTAGTTACATCTGGAACTAATGGAAATGTATATAAAGGTACCGTAAGTGATGATTCTATTTCGTTTGAAGAAATTACTGGTTCATTACCTAATATTCCAAAATTAGTTATCAAGCATCAAGCTCTTACTGATGATAATACCTTGTATCTAGGCACTGCTTTAGGTGTCTGGAGATATAATGATATACTATCAGACTGGGAAACTTTTGATAATAATCTACCTAACACTGCAGTACGAGATTTAGATATAAACATTTTAAACGGAATTTTAACAGCTGGAACTTTTGGTCGAGGTATATGGCAAACAGCTATAGAAGCAACAGTTATTACTAATGACGTAGCCGCTTCATTTATAGGTTTTGAAAATGATGTAGTCGTAAGTTGTGGAGAATCTAGTACTTCTTTTTCATTTATTAACAATGGTAATACTTCTATAACAGAAGCAGCAATAAATTACGAAGCTGGTGGTATTCAAAATACTCTTAATTGGACAGGGCTACTTGAACAAGGTCAAACAGCCACAGTAAGTCTACCTTCTTTAGGTTTAGAAACGGGCACTTATGAACTCAGTATCGAAATCATCACACAGGATGATCAAATACTTGACAACAACTCCAAAAGCTCATCTATATATATTAACGAATTAGGAGAAGGAAATACCTTGAATGATTTTGAGACAAGTGATAACAACTTATTAGTTGTGCCAGATAACATTAATAGCACATCTTGTAATAACAACAATACAGTTTGGGAAAGAGGCAACCCTAATGGGACTATACTTAACAGTGCTTCTTCTGGTGCAATTGCCTATGGAACGAACTTAAATGGCAATTATCCTGATAACATTAAAGAATTTTTAACTACTAACTGTTATGATATATCTTCTTTAGACATTCCTACATTATCATTTAATATGATATTTGATCTAGAGTTAAATTGGGATATTTTATATGTAGAATATTCTATAGACAATGGAGAAAATTGGAGCATATTAGGATCTGCAGATGATGAAAACTGGTATAATAGTGATACAACTCCGGGTTCTAACTGCCTAAATTGCCCTGGTGCTCAATGGACCGGAATAAATACGACATATACCAATTATAGCTATGATCTAAGTGAATTTGCTTCAGAAACAAGTATGATGTTTAGATTTGTTTTTCATTCTGATCAATCTGTAAATGAAGAAGGTGTTGTAATTGATGACCTAGAAATTGGTCAAGCACCTCTTAGTACAGAAGAAATAGTTATAGAAGGTCTTTCTATTTTCCCAAACCCATCCAATGGACTGTTCACTATAAATTGGTCTGAAGCCACTTCTTTAGATATTGAAGTATTTGACATATTAGGGAAATCTATATTAAAAAATAAAACCACTCCCGGAAATACATCTCATATTCTAGATATGAGTAAATATACACCTGGACTATACCTACTCAAGGTAAATTATGAAGATAAGCAAGTTACTAAAAAGTTAATCTTAAACTAAAAAGAGCTCTCTTTAGAGAGCTTTTTTTATCTATGTAATTAGAAAAAATGTAACTTTTTTAAAGTATTACGTCTTACAAAAAACTAAACAACTTCAAACTATGAAACATTACAAAACAATGGCAATCGCAGCGATATGCACAGTTGCATTTGCTAGTTGTAAGAATGAAAAAGAAACTACTACCAGTATTAATTCTACTGAAGAAGTAAAAATTCCAGGAATTGTTCTTGAAAATATGGATACTTCTGTAACTCCCAATCAAGACTTTTACAACTATGTAAATGGCAACTGGATGAAAAACACAAAGATTCCAGATGACCGTACAAGCTGGGGCGGATTTTCTGTATTACGTAAATCTACAGATGCCGATGTGTTAGAAATTCTTGCAGAGGCAGAAAAAAGCGGAAAATATGGTCCAAATACAGATCAAGCAAAAGCTCTCGCTATTTTCAATACAAAGTTAGATACACTTGCGAGAAATAAAGCTGGGATTAAACCACTTCAGCCAGCATTAGACGAAATAGCAGGAATTAAAAACTTAAATGATCTACAAACAGTATTGGCGACAAATCCTGCTGTGTCATCACCATTTATAAGCATAAGTGCTGCTGCAGATTTGAATGACAGCTCAATGAATACCGTATATTTAGGCGCAAGTGGTCTTGGGCTTCCAGATCGTGACTATTATATATTAGAAGACACAAAATCTAAAGAAATCCGTGTAGAATATAAAAAGCACATCTCACGTATGCTTCAAATGCTAGGAGATACTGAAGAAGATGCCACTGCTGCTGCAAATAAAATCCTTGTGATGGAAACCGCACTTGCTACACCAAGATTAGACAAAGTAGAGAGTCGTGATGCACGTAACTTTAATAACCCTCGATCTGTAGAAGAAGCAGACGCAATGCTTTCCTCTATTGATATTAAAAAAATGATTACAGACTTAGGAATCAAAAAGGAATTTGATACGCTTACTGTGACACAATTAAAGTATACTAAGGCATTAAATTTATTTTTAAAAGAAACCTCTATAGGTGATATAAAAACACTTATACGTTGGGACACTTTTAATAGTGCTACTGGAAGGTTAGGAACAGACATAGAAACCGCAAACTGGGAATTTTACAGTAAATATTTAAGTGGCGCCAAAAAACAACGCCCTGCAGATGAACGTGCACTTTCAACTGTAAATGGTACTGTAGGAGAAGCGCTAGGTCAATTATATGTAGATGCTAAGTTCCCGCCAGAAGCAAAAGCAAAAGCAGAAAAAATGATAGCAAATGTAATTGATGCTTATAAAGCACGTATTCAAAATTTAGACTGGATGAGTGCAGAAACTAAGGAGAAAGCAATTGAGAAGCTAGATAAATTTACTGTAAAGATTGCATATCCAGACAAATGGGAAGATTATTCTACAATGGATGTGTCTGCAGATAAGACTTATTTTGAAAATATGCTAGCTGTTAGTAAATGGGGACAGCTTAAAAATTATGAAGATATAGGCGAACCCGTAGATAAGACAGAGTGGGGAATGTCTCCGCAGACTGTAAATGCATATTTTAATCCACTTAACAATGAGATTGTATTCCCGGCAGCAATACTACAACCTCCTTTCTATAACTACACAGCAGATGAAGCTGTAAACTATGGAGGAATAGGCGCTGTAATAGGTCACGAGATTTCTCACGCATTTGATGATAGTGGTGCTCGTTTTGATGCAGATGGAAACCTAAAAAACTGGTGGACAGATGCCGATCTTGAAGCGTTTACGAAACGTGGTAATGCACTTGCTGAGCAATATAGTGCTGTTGAAGTATTAGACAGCGTGTTTGTAAACGGAAAATTCACGCTAGGAGAAAACATAGGAGATCTAGGTGGTATTCTTGGAGCTTATGATGGGCTTCAGAAATATTATGCTGAGAATGGACGTCCAGAAGATATAGATGGATTTACAGCAGAGCAACGCTTCTTTATGTCTTGGGCAACGGTTTGGAGAACTAAAAGTCGTGACGAAGCATTGAGAACACAAATTAAAACAGATCCACACTCTCCTGGAATGGTAAGAGCTTTACAACCACTTCTTAATGTAGATGCCTTTTATGAAGCATTTAATATTAAAGAAGGAGATGCAAATTATATTGCTCCTGAAGATCGTGTTAGAATTTGGTAACTATAACAGTAACCTTTTGTTAAAAATAGAAGAGGCCGTCTAAAAACTATTTAGGCGGTTTTTTATATTTTAGAGAATCTATTTTTATCAGTTTTTAAAATAGTTATAGAGTTGTTAGTTAAGAGTTAAAAGTATGGATAGGGTTTTTAGATCGCTAGAGTCACTTTTTTCAAGTTATGTGCCATAGCAATGAGTCCTATTTCGGTATCTACCTTATCAATACCCCTCAACATAAAGCGTTTAAAGTTCATATTGTGTTTGATATTTCCAAATATAGCTTCGATATCCCAACATCTTTGTTTTCGGTGTTTAATTCCTTCTGGACTGAGTAGTTTTTCTTTGGCTTTTGCCTTT
>CALKZS010000003.1 GCA_938002835.1 uncultured Dokdonia sp.
ACGGCAAGATATAGAGGTATCAAAAAAATGCACACTCAAAACCTAATGGAGGCGATGTCTTATAATTTGTACAGAAGTCCAGGGATACTTGCGTCTAATGCTAAAAATTAAGAGAAAATGAGCCTTAAAAACACTCATTTATGCCCTAAAATGAAATTGAAAAATCAACTAAGTTTTGAATAAAAAAAATAAAAAATAAGAAGCCTTCTAGTCTAACTAATCTTTTGCAACGGTCTCGAATTATTATTTACAGTATAGTTGCTTTTTTAGTAGCATATGGTGTAATAGCCTCAAAAAGACCTATACACCCGCATTCTATGATTGAACTACTCTATACTATTCATCCACTTATAGGAGCACTTATAGGTTTTATTCTAGGATTTGTAATTTCGTTAAAAAGTAGGAAAAATGTAAATAAAGTATTATTTATAGGTATCCCTATTTTTGCTATACTGTTAACTATATTATTTATTTAAATTTTTAAACTATAACTTGTGTTCTCAATGTAGTTTTCTAACTGCATAAAAAACGATATAGATTAAATGAAAATAATCATCCCGTTTATAATTCTATTAATTTTGATCTCCTGCAAACAGGAGGTTACAATAGATAACAGAAGTACCTTAACTGATCCAGTTACACAGGATACAACTATTACTTCAAAAAACAGTCTAAAGAGTACAACAGATACACTCATTGTTAAGCACAAGAATAATGACGAATATTATTTGAATTCATTTTCTTATCATTGGATCAACCATAAAGATACTATTGATTTTAACATCCATTTACGACACTATTCTCGTGATACTTTAAATAGAGTGAGTGTAACAATCAATCATAAAGAAACAATTCTTTTTGCAACTGCTGTAAAACGTATTGAAGAATGTTTTAAAATTATAAAAGAGGATTTTGAAATTTCGGAGTTAAGCTCTATACAATTTAGAATGCCTATTTTATATCAAGAAATAGCAACAGAGATATCTAAAGATTATTTAGACAAATTTGGAATAAAGAAAATAAAATCAGATCAACTCAATGAATTTCTTATGAATTCTCAATTAACCGCCTACTTAGAGCAGGTTTTACACCCTATTAATAAGAGTGTAGGTGGCTATCATATAGAAAAATTTGGTCTAACACAACAGAGACTAGATATAGATTATAACACTTTAAAAGTACCTGAGGCTTCATTGCACGGGATGGGTATTTTGGTTTACATAAAAGATAAAGAATGAAAAAAACAAGTATCATATTTATTGTATTCTTAATTGCTGTACCAAGTTATGCACAGCAAAAAACAATGAGCGAGCAACTTTGGGATCGGGTACAAAATTGTTATAAAATGTTTATCGATGACAAATATGGAGATGAAGAAGAAAATTATGCAAATGTCATAGATGATTCTAACAATGGTTATCTTAAAGTCTCTGGTAGCTTCCCTACTTGTGGTTGCAGTTGTGAGAGCATTGTAGGTGCTTTTAGAAAAGATGATAATACGTTTCTTTTTCTTGAAGAAAACATCTGGAGTTGCAGTTGATCACAAAGTATTACTGCCAGTAAAGACTTAAATAAAGTTTTTACTATAGATTTTGAGTCTGATGGTTTTTTTTAAAACAACTTAACTCCACCCCTTCATTTGCTACATTTTATATTGATATTGAAATACCTAGAAGATGAACCGACACTAAAGTATGGTTAAAAAATATACCTACTGGTATAGATATAAAAAGTGATCAGCACATTTCCTGGAGTTACTCTTATGATGAAGGACATAGTGAGAATAGTTTTAAAGTAAGTAATATAAGTAATCTGGTAGAGAACATATCGTATCTTGAGACATTACAATTTATACTGGATAATACATTTGATAAAATTTCGGAAACTGATGTAGAAGTTATAAAAAAATCATTGACCCTGAAACAAATAGCCTTTTTAAGAATAAAGAAGAATTTATGATAAAAAGAAAATATAACTTAAACGCTCAAGTAAAATATCAATGATTACTTCTGGGATGGGATCGCACACCAGGAGCCTTTTATATTAAAGAAAAAAGAGGAAGCCCTAAACAAATGTCTTTTATAGCGTTTTTAAAAACATTATCATATTGGAATCCTACTTGTTAAAACTAAATGTAATTATGTATACGCTTTCGCGAAAGCGTAACAGCATAACTATCAAATAATTAAAATAGAAAAACGCATCACGGTGAATATATAAGGGCATTAAAAACTAAATTCAAACACTTTACTAGTAGTTTTAGTTGTATAAAATCATACAAACCATTTCACTAAACGAAAAGACCATTTTACTTAGATGTAACTCTACCTGACTCATTTACATTTTAAAGAGATACAGAACATCTTTAGATTTGGAGTGTAAAAGTTACTATATTGATGTGCAAGACTTTTTAGTAAATGTATGTGCTACTATTGAAGAATAACTATATACATTTGAACTAGAGTTTAATCCCAATTAAGGTTATGCACCCATTCTAACAAATATTATAGCTGATAACTCAGTAATAGTAGAAAATATGTTAAATTCTGAGTTATACACATTTAAATAGTTTAAATGAAAATTACCAAGTTTCTAATTATTATTCTAGTAAGTGTACAAGGCCTGTTTGGTCAAGAAAACTATTTTACAAATGCTCCTAGCGGATTGAATGTCCGGGAGTCTTCTAGCATAAATTCTAAACGAATAGATAAACTACCCTATGGTGCTCTTGTAAAAATCATCGAAGAAACAACAATAACCTATACTGTCACCGAAGGAAATAGTACTACTTTGTCAGTATGGGTAAAAATAAAATATAACAACTTCCCATATATACATCAAAATGAAGATACATATGAATGGGATAAAACAGGCTATGTTGTTAAACACTATTTACAAAAACTCAATAAAGCCCATATTACAGTTGAGGAGATAGATCGCACATCATTTAATCAACTTTATAAAGAACCAATACCGTTTGAACCTATAAAATTTACAAATTTTGAAAATGTAAAAACTACCTTATCTCGTAGCGTGCAATGGGGTTATGGAGAATTCTTTGAAGATGAAGGAGCCATAGAAAAAATAATCCTTCCTAGTGGACAAGTACTAAAGTTAGATAAGGATGCTATAGATTTTGGTTTTGTGGCCTACTATCCATCCGAAGAAATTATGGTTTTTGAAGGTGGACACTCCAGTGATTTCTCTATTTCTTTACGCACAGGTGAATCTCTTGAAACGGTGGGTAATCCAGAATATATTATACACTCCCCTAGCGGAAAGTACAGATTAAATGGATGGTTTCCAGGGCAAGAATGCAGTAGTTATTTCATCCAAGAAAAAACTGGAGATTATTATACCTACTTAACAGGTTTTGAATATGGCGATGACTCTTTTGCACGTAATCTTTGCTACTTTAAAAAATTTGCTTGGGTAGATGATGGCACATTTATCTACAGCTATCCTTTCTATGAAGAAGGAAAAGACGATGAAAGATACTTTATAGGTAAGATTAATACACACTGATGAGATTTATAACACTATTCGTACTTATACTTTTTTTCTTTTCTTGTAATAAAAAAACAAGAGAACTAACTAATACAGTATCTGAAAATAATAATAAAATCAGTATCACAGACACCTTAACTACTAAAGATCCTGGTATTAATCCTCACCCCGAAATAGAAGACTATTATACACTGGACACTATAAATTCTCAACTCATAACAGAGAAAAGTTTTATCTTAATTTATCCTACTCAAGAAGAATTAAAAGAGACTAAAGAACTAAATGAAAGTGACTTTTACGTCTGGAAGGAAGACAAGGAATACTGGATGTCTGAACTAAAAAAAATTGCTAGTAATATGAATATCAAAACTATTACTGCAAATAAAAGAAAGCTTCATTTCATAACAACTCATAAAAACTACACCGTTGACTTAGACAAGGATAATGAAGGTAGCATATTTGATTTCAATTTAATACTCTTTAGTCCTTATAAAGCACCTGTGTTCTCAAAATTTGTACAACCTGACGAGATATTCTTTAAAGAGTATTTTGATTTAAAGAACAGTACTTCTTCGGAAGATTAATCTCTTGAGAGTATGAAAAAAATTACAACTACAATATTAATCATATTATGTTATACCTTTTCATTTGCACAACCTGGACATCCTCCACCAAGTGGAGGAGGATTATCTATTAAAAACTTTTATGATAGTTCCCTTAACAAGATATCTATAGACAACCCATCTTTTTCGATTACATCAAATGGTTTTACATATAGTCATAAAGAACAAGGAAGTCTTTATATTTCGTCAAACAATTCGTCAAACATTTTTGATGGACAATATCAAAAACTTATACACTTAGAGATAAGTTATAATGGTAAAAAGCACAAAATAGATATAGAAAACATCTTTCCGAATCGACATTATGGAACGCTTGAAGAAATAGACTCTATTGTACTTGATAGGCCATACATATTAAGTAAACGTAAAAAAATAGGGAAGTGTTGGGATAATTCTTATTATGCATATAGCAGTAGTATTTTAAAAAATGGAATCACTCCATACACTAATGAGATCCTCAATAAACTAGGTTTTACCCATTTTAGTCCTGATTATATAAATGACGCAAAACAACTTCCGTGGGAAGAATACTTCTGTAAAGCTGCAGATAAATATTCTCCCAATTATTCTACAAATGAAAAAAGTCTTGCTTATTTAGAACAAGCTCTTAAAGAAAATAATAATGAATACAATGAGCATATTCTCAACCTCAAATTAATTATACTATCAAAGAATATTAAAGAAGAAACAGAAAAATCGCAATATATATTAGACTTAATAAATAATAATAAAGACATCCCACTAGATTCCCAATTGGAAGATTTAAAAGCTTTATGTCTTATAAATTTAAAACAATATGACGAAGCTCTTAAAGAATATGACCATCTAGAAAAACAACATCCAAAATATGAAGATTACTATACTTATGACAAAATGAAAGTATTCTTCTATCAATCTAGGTATGATGAAATTATCGAGTATTTATCCCCTATGTTTAAAAAAATAAAAAATACATACTTCTACAAAATAACCTATAGAGGTGGTGATTTTGATCAATTAAATAAATGGTATTTTCTTTACTCTTTTTGCTCTTATTTAGAAAAACCTACAGGAGCCAATAAAAGAAAATTAGTTGCCAGTTTACATAATAGTTCTGTTTTCTCTTTAGATTATGATTTTATACGATATTTATTAAAAGATTTTTATATGAATACGCCCATTACTCAAGAAAAATTTGAAGGATTAAAACTCTTATTTAAAGTATCTGAAAAAGAGAATATATTTTAATATGAAAAATTCTATCCTAATCATCTTGATTTTATGTTGCTATCAATCATCATTTGCTCAAACAAGAGGAAAAGGTGGTGGTCTATATGTCCGTAATTTTTATGATAGTTCTCTCAAAAAAATACCTATAGACGATTCTTCTTTCTCAATTAAAATCAATGGTAAAACTTTTAATAAGGAAAAAATAGATGAAGGTAAGATATATATCCCTCCAAGTAATAATGATTCTCTAGATCAAGAACTTATTCACCTACAAATAGCATATAAAAACAAAGAATACATAATCGATATAGAAAATATTAAACCTAGAAAAAACAGTGGTGGATATTCAGAAACTATGGATTCTCTGGTATTAGACAGACCCTACATATTAAGTAGGCGCTCAAGAGATAGGTCTCTATGGCCTTTCTCGCACTCTCTAACTAGTACTTATTTAAAAAAGGGAATTACTCCATACACTAATGAATATCTCCATACTATTGGATATACTCATTTTAGTCCAGATTATATAAATGACCAAAAGCAATTACCTTGGGAAAACTATTTCCAAAAAGCTTACGAAAAATATTGTCTTAATTGCAAAAACCTTAAAAGCCTAGAACTCTTAAAACAGGCTCGTAAAGATAATAGTAATGAATACAATGCATACATTTTTAATCTTGAATTAAGAATACTTTCTTATAACGCTCTTGAAAATATAGAGAATGCTCAAACTATCATCGACTTAATTGATAGTCATCCAGATATCCCTTTAGATTTTAGATTAGAAGATGTAAAAGCTCAATCATTTATACTTTTAAAACAATATGATAAAGCGATTGAAGAGACTAAAAAATTAGAAATATCATACGATCCAGATGAAAGAGAAAAATTGCATTATCGTTATGAGAAAAACAAAGTGCGATTTTATAAATCTAACTATAAGGAGATTATTAATGACTTATCCCCTCTTTTTAAAGATAAAAAAAGAGAATACTTCCTTAATGATAATTCATACAAACAAAATGGTTTTGAACAATTGAATAAATTTTATTTCCTATATACTTTCTGTTCATTTTTACAAAACCCTACTATAGAAAATAAAGAAAACCTATCTGCGAGTCTTCATTACAGTAAAAGTGATTATCAAGACTATGATTTTATAACATACTTACTCAAAGACTTTTATATGAATGCTCCTATTACTCCTGAAAAATTTGAAGGGTTTAAACTACTTTTTAATGTGTGTTTGAAAGAGTATAAGTTATAACTGTATGATAATACGTAAAGTCTTAGATATACTCATTAAGATGATCATCGCTATAGGACTTGTGTATATAGCGATAGGAATAATTATTCAAATAACAGATGTCTACTTCTTCAGAAATAGCTTTTTTATTGGAATCCCTCTTTTGATTATAGGTATTTGTTTGTATCTAACAATGCGTATCTATTTAAATTATAAAGAAAACAAATCAACTGTTTTACCTACAATCTTCCTATTAACACTGATCGGGTTTTCTATAACTATGTACTTCATATTAATGATGATTTTTACAGATGTAAGCTATTGAAATATGTGTTAAAATCTTAATGTATAAATAAACAATTTATGGCTCTATGTCAAATATAGTGGGTAATCGAATTTGAGTTTTCCGCAGGTAAAGTATATCATATTGATAAAGTTCTCTGTATTTCTATATCCTCTAGCTCTTTTTTTTGCTAGTTGTATTTTAGAGTTCAGTCCTTCTAGTA
>CALKZS010000004.1 GCA_938002835.1 uncultured Dokdonia sp.
ACACAAAAAATATAGAGCTACACAAATACGTGATAATGTTAATGCGAGATGTTAAGTATACCTAAATTTACAAAAGCAGTAAATTAAGATAAAATTATTTCTACCTATTAACAATGAAAGATTTAGAAAATATTATAAATCAAAACACTAATCAATCATCCAGTTTTAACGCGCTTAAAACACCCCTTAATGCTTCGGTTGTTAGTAATTCAGATAACATGCAGGAATTATTAGTCGACGATACTCTAGGCAAAGGTTACGTAAAGCGTACAAATTTTAAAAACGGTTTATCTGTTATTCAATTCGACATAGATTTTGCAGAAGACCACCAATTCCTTCTAAACAAAAGCGATTGTATCTATTTTGTTTATGTTTTAGAAGGCAGTTGCTTTTTTAGCAATTCCTCCCAAAAAAGTAAAACTACGTCTGTAGAAGAATTAAGACCACTGGTTACTACAACCGATACCAACTCCACTAGTGAAATACTAATTAAAAAGGACAAAAAGTTTATTTGCAGTTTGATTAGTATTGATAAGTCTATATTTTTCGATATGATAGAAACGAGTTACAATGTTTCTAAAAAGGTCTCTAAAAAATTCAAAAATGCATTTTCTAATTTAAAACACCATTTTCGTTTGTGTGGCTTTAGCCTAAAAATAGCAGACGAATTGAGTTTAATTAAAACCAAAAACGATGGTTTCAAAGTTATGCACATGCTATATCTTGAAAGCCATTATAAAATAATTTTTGCATTACACTTAGAAGAGTTTTATAACGAGGTTTACAATGAGCGCATAATATCTCCGCTTACCAAAACAGAATTACAAAAAATAAGAAAAATCACAGAATACATTATAGAGAACCCCATGCTTAAACACACTATAAAAAGTCTTTGCAATGCGGCAATATTATCTCCTGTTAAATTGCAAGAAGGTTTTAGGTGTATACACGGGCATACTGTATCTAACTACATCCGTCATGTAAGAGTAGAAAAAGCCAGAGATTTACTTATTTATTCAGACCATAATGTATCTGAAGTTGCATATATGGTTGGATTTACCAGTAGAAGTTATTTCTGTAAAATTTTTAAAGAAAAATATGGCTGCAATGCTACAGCATACCGAGATAAGTATAAAGACCAGACCATAGAAGTTAATGACATTTAAGTAGGTGCATTTTACAACCCGTAAATTAATGGAATGGCAATGATAACATGTTTAATTTAATAGCAAAAAAAGCCTCAATTATGAGGCTTTTTTTATGGAAGTAACTATTGAGTTTACTTTAAATGCTATATTTTAATCTTCTACTTCGTCTGCAACATCTTCTATAGCGTCCTCGGTTTCCTCTGCTGCGTCTTCCACAGCATCTTTAGTGTCATCTACAGCTTGTTCTACTTTACTTTTATTATCCTCTCGGCAACTCATTAGAGATGATGTGCTAAAAAGAACAAAAAAGGCTAAACATAATACTCTTTTCATAAAATTTTGATATTTAATTGATTAATGGGTAATTTATTTACTTACTAAACTTTTTATTAGAGATAAGGCAAACAATACTATAAATATGAAAAATAATATTTTTGCTATTCCTGCTGCAGCTCCTGCAATGCCGCCAAAGCCTAATACTCCAGCTATTAATGCAATTATTATAAATGTGATTGACCAACGTAACATAATTTTAGGTGTTTTAGTTAAATGTTGAATAAACGGCTATCGCTTCTCAACATTACAAAGATCTTGATATATGAGCCATTACCTTGACTCATAATAAATTCCTTTTAACACATTTAAAATTTTGTTTATGTTTTTTGCAAAAAAAAGCCTCAGAATCTCTCTAAGAGAAACCAAGGCTTAAGCACTAATCATCCAATGCAAACTTATAATTATAAAGTTACACTACTGATCTCAATAGGTAAAAAAAGTGGCTATTTTACACACAATCAATATTTTATTATCAATACCCTTAAAAACAACTCTATTTAGAATAAAAGCTTACAATAATACTGTCTTAGATATTTTTTGTTTAATTTTATCGGTAAAAATATTAACAAAAATACTTATGTTTACGGAATGGAGCATTATTATCAAGTACCTTTATACTAGTTTTAAAACACAATACTAACCTACCCCATATTTAAATTTAACAAGACCTATTTCAATATTAAATACCATAATTAATATGAAAACAATACTAATTAAAGCTGACAATACTATAGAGATTCTTAAGGACATTCAAAATGCTATAGGAGGCCATGTAAAAGACACTTGGGGAGAGCACCAATTAATAATCAACAACCAAACCGCAAAAGGCTCTATTAGGTTTATTCCGTTCGATCACGGCGTGAGTTTATTAGACTACGAGATTGAGTTTTTAGAAGAAGTTATTATTGAAATACAGGCTACTAGTTTCAATCCGCTAAGGTTTATATACAACATGGCAGATACCTTTAAACATAGGTTTGGAGTAGAAAAAACTGAGAAAAGCATTGAGCAATTTCATTCTGTAATTTTTGCCAATAAAACAAATGGTATAAACTGTTTCCATTTCTTTAAGGACTCGAAAATAAACCTTAACATCATTCAAATTAACAGAACTAAATTTCTAAAAAAGAGAACTACAAATATTTCATCTCTTAATGAAAAACTATATGAAATTTTCGTGGACACAGACCACGAACAGCGTTTTTCTCATCTTGGTAATTTAAACCTAGTCATGGCAGATCACGTAGCACGTATAAAGAAAGTAAAGTCTAAAGGCATGGTAAGGCTATTAAAAATAGAAGCTAGGGTTTACGAAATTTTAACCATGCATATACAAGAGCACAATCTTGTAGCTCAAGGCAGCGCATTACCAACATCCTTATTAAAAAGAGAGCTAAAGCTTATTAGGAAATTAGGTAAAGAGATTTCCAAAAATCCATCTCAAGCTTACAATCTAGAAGAACTTTCTATATCTTCCGGTTTATCTCAAGCCAAATTGCAAGATGGGTTTAGGTTCTTGTACAATAGGACGGTTACTGAATATATTAGACACGTTCGGTTAGAAACCGCTAGAGAGCTTATGAAAACTACAGATTTAAATATATCTCAAATTGTATACACCATCGGATTTACCAGTAGAAGCTATTTTTCTAAAATATTTAAAGAGAAATACAATATGACACCTAACGAGTTTAAAAAACAAATTTTTATACCTGTTACTGTGTAATATAAAACGAAAAAAAGCTTTCCCTTGGGAAGCTTTTTTTTGCTTATAATATCTCGTCCTGAAATAATGATACACACTAAAATCATTATTTATGGAAAACATACCTGATAAGCGCACTCAAAAAGACTACAGTTTATCATTTAAGCTTCAAGTTGTCAGAGAAATAGAGTTAGGTCATATAACCCGAGTCCAAGCATTGGATAAATATGGTATTCAGGCAGGTTCAACGATTCGAAATTGGCTAAAAAAGTATGGTAATTTTGATTATAATTACACTGTTAACCAATCAAAAACGATGGATAAAACACCAGAACAAAAAATTTTAGAGTTAGAGCAAGAACTTCGATTAGCCAAAAAAGCACAATCTCGTTTGGAACATGAATTAAGTCAGTCTGATAAAAAGGTGGTTTTATTTGATATGATGATAGATATTGCTGAGAAAGAATTAGATATCACTATCAGAAAAAAGTCAGATCCCAAGTTGTTAGAACGTATGCAAAACAAGAAGGACAAAGCATAAGTGCTACCTGCACACTTCTTGGGATTAATCGGCAGGTTTATTATAGAGATTTACAGAGAGTTACTCGTTGTCAAGATATGGCCCGACAAGCCATTGAATTAGTACAATCTATCCGTATTCTAATGCCAAGGATAGGGACAAGAAAACTATATCATATACTAGAGCCAGGGCTCACTAAAATAAATGTAGGCAGAGATAAATTGTTTGAAATCTTAAAAGCAAATAATATGTTAATTCACCCTAAAAGGAAATACCACGTTACAACAAATTCACATCATCGTTTTAAAAAACATCAAAACATCGTAAAAGAATTAGATATGGTAAGACCTAATCAAGTATGGGTGAGTGATATTACTTATACAGGCAATAGAGAAGATCCAAGTTATTTAGCTTTGATTACAGATGCTTACTCGAAGAAAATAGTAGGGTATGATTTATCCGAAAGCTTGAATGTATCTGGATCATTAAGAGCATTAGAAATGGCTTTAAAAAATGAAAACTATTCAGCACAACCGTTAATACATCATTCAGATAGAGGTTTACAATATTGTTCTAATGAGTATCAAACGTTATTGAATAACAATCAAATATCAACTAGCATGACAGAAAAATATGATCCTTACGAAAATGCTGTTGCTGAAAGAATTAACGGCGTTTTAAAACAAGAATTTAACATTGATATACAAGAGATAAATCTAGAACAAAGAAAAAAATTAGTAAGAAATTCAATCCAGATTTACAATGAAATTAGACCGCATTGGTCTAATAATTTGTTGACACCAAATCAAATGCATAAGCAAGATAAACAGAAAATTAAAACATATAAAAAACAAAAGGTAGCAATATAAATATCACTACCTTATAACTTATAAATCTTGTATCCTTTTTTAGGGCAAGACATATAGTTGTACTATTAAAGATTTGGGATTACCAATTCTTGGTCAGGATGAATAACATCTGGACTTTTAAGTACATTAGTATTAGCTTCAAAAATTGCTGTATACTTCATTGGGTCTCCATAATAGTGCTTTGCAATTTTACTTAAACTGTCACCACTTTTTACTGTATGTTTTGCATAATAAGAAGTATCTGCTACTTGAATATCTGCTACAATATCTGCTGGATTTTCACCTCCAGCTGCTTTAATAGCATCCCATATTTGGTTCTTTTCATATGCATTTGAAGCAGTTCCTGTGATGTGTAATTTTCCATTTTCTTCCTTTACATCTCCTCCTTGAATGTTAAGTTCTTGTCCTAAATCTAGAACGCTTTGGTATTTTGCTTTTATCATTTTAAGTTGTTTTAAAAATTATATTTTGCTTAAATATACAAAAGACTTAAGAATATTTTAAGAATTATAACGGATTTTTTCAAAAATACCGTAATCTTTTTCTTACTTATTAAAATAAATCTTTTGAGAATATAAAAATAATTTAATTATTCAAAAATTAAACTTCCTGTGAAGAAGGTCTCAACATCTATGGTTGGTGGTCTGTTTACGGCAATTACATCTCCTGTAGCTCGTATTTCGCCAGAAATACTATTGATTGGGTGTACTATCATTTGAGCTGCACTAACGTGTCTTATTGTTAGATCTTGCACTAATAAATTTGGAGCATTCATTTGTGGAAACTCATCAGAAAATATAATAGTTGCCATATTTGAAGTGCCAGTTAAAATAAAATTGCTAGAGCCATTTGCCTGTATACTAAGATTTTCTACATTTAGATTAAGTTGAACCTCACCACTCTTATTAGGGTCATCTATATTTAAAGAATTAGGATTTGTATTGCTCCAAATGGTTAAATTAGGATATGATAATATGCCATCACTTACGATAGGAAAGCTAGAGGCCTGTCTTACAAAAGTTATATTAGGTGATGTGATACGTACTATAGTTTTTCCAAACTCTCTTAAAAAGTTACATCCATTATTATTTTGTAATATTAATGTTTCTTGCTCTACTTTGATAGTGAGATCGGAAACTAGATTTTCACCGGTTTCTATTAAAACCTCTTGTTCTGGACCTTCTTTGAGAATAACTTGTATGTCATTTTCTAATTGTATTCTAGAAAAAGCGGGGACTATTTCTTCATAAGTAATAGTGTCACCATCTGTTTGAAGACAGTTATTTGCATTTTCAGAATCGCAAGAAATGGTTGCTATTATGAGGAGTATAATAGGAAGTATACGCTTTCGCGAAAGCGTAACAGAAATCATATCTATAGTTAAAAATGTTTTCATAATCGTATTCCTAATCCAAATTCTACGGCTTCTGCTTTTGCTCCGTGTGTTTTTACGGCAACAGAAGCATTATATGATTTGCCAAAATATCGTTTAAGGCCTACACGTTGATAAAATCTACCTTCAAAATCATAAGGATAATATACATAATATCCTGCGTGTGTGATTAAAGCGGTTTTGTAAAATAGTAATTCGTGTCCTGCAAAAACACCTAAACGTTTCCAGTCTTGATCACTTGTAACACCTCTTTGCGGAAATGCAGCTGCTAGAAATTCAATTTCGTTTTTTAAGAATTTTGAAAAAAAAGCGTCTGCCCCAAAAAGAAGTTTACTTTTTTTACTCAATACTTTATCTGCATATGTAGAGATTATAAGAAAAGGCTCTCTGTCTAACCCTATAAAATCACTACTATTAACACCGCTGCGTAAACTTATATTAAAATGTATGGGTTCTTTGTATTTAACTCGCTCACCACGCTCTATATATTCTGGAACAGGTTGATCTTTATAAACAAGACCTGCATTTACGGCAAATGTATTTGTACTCGTATTGGGAGATCTTGTATTGCCATTAGACCCGTGAAGAAGTAAAAAACCAGCTTGTAGGCTTATTTTTTTAGTTAACGGTTGCTTGTAGTTAATTACAAAATTTGTAGCACTAAAAATACGAGAGCCATATGCGTTGTTTATTATATTAGTTTCTATATCAAAAGGGTTAGTGGTGTATCCAATTCCTTGTGCGACACGAAACATTAATTTTCGCTTTAGAAAGTAAAAATTGTAGTGCATCATCAAGTTGTAAGTATCTCCTAAATTTTCATTTTTAAGATCTTGATATGCAAAACTTACACCCCAATCTGGGTAATTATAACGGCGTTCCCACTCATTAAACCCATATGTTTTTCGGTTATAGCTTAGTAGTATTCCTTCTGGATGTCCTGTTATAAGGGAAGCGATATCTTTATTATGTCTTAAAATACTGCCATAAAAGTAATTTGCTTCAATTTCAAAAGGTTTTACTTCTTGTTCTTGAGAATAGATTAGGCTAGAGATGCATAATAGGGAAAGTATAAGGCAACGCTTTAACATTAGGTAAAAATACTTAAAGATTTTATGAAACAGTATCTGTAATGGTGTTAAGATTTGTTTTTACGCTTTCGCGAAAGCGTATATATTAATCAATTTTAAAATCAAGTAGTGTTTCTTGTATCTTTTTAATATTTGCAGGAGTTACATTTGCCATTTTTGCAAAAGATTCCCATTGTTGTACTTGAGCATTAATATGTTTAATAATATCAATAGGTTTTTTAATATTCATAGACTTTGCCACCGCCAGAAAGTCTTCTAACGTATGATTTTCTCTCTTTCCGTTTATGGTTAATGCGTGTTTACTTACCCATTTGCTACCAGGTCTATATGCATAACATATATCATAAGCAGGGGTGATCTCCCACTTACTATCTTGTTTGAGTCTAAAGGCAAAGTTTTTTGTGTGATCGTCACAGTTTCTGGCAATGACATTAAAAACCATACGCCTAAATACTTGTTCTGCCTGTGGGTAGGGTAGGTGCAACTCTCTCATTGTTTGAAAAAGTTGTTCATAACTATAATCTCCTACTTGGTTATAATCATAATGTTTTATGGCGCAAAGTGTTTGTATATGATGTTTTATACCACCCTCTTTACGATCATAACGTTCTGTCAGAAAATGTGCTCTGTCGTTTTCTTCTAATAATAAACAAGGCATCATCTCAATACCACTAGCAATAGCCATATGGTAATATGCCATCTCAATACGTCCATATCCTTTTGTGGTTCCAAACTGAGCATCATCTACACCATCTAATTTGATGAGGTAGTGTTTAAAACCTTTTGGAGTGGTAGTTTGTCCAGAGCGAACTTCTCCGGTTTCTTTATTGTAAGCTATAATAGCTTTTGCACGAGCTCCTCCGGCAGAGGTTCCTATTGCAAGTATATCTTGCATTGCTTCTAAGCTTTCTTGTTTTACATTAGTGGTAAAACGTTCTCTTTTGTTAAGCATTGCGGCAGCAACATTTACAAGACTGTCCATTTCTAATGAAAATGCATCTGTTCTTTTATTAGTAGAGGGAGTAAATTCTAGTGCTCCCATACCTCTTGTACCTATAAAACATAGTTTTTCTACAGGGTTCATACTATTTTCTGGTCTACCTTGTTGTGCAAGCCAGGTGTTTATAAGTCTGTTTCCGTAACGATCTGGAAGTACATCTGCCAGTAATCCAGGTAGACCATTAAAGGTGTTTTCTTCACTGTTAAAGCGAGATCGCAATGCAGGAAAATTATATATGGTTGTCCCAAGTGGCATTTTAAGAGGGGAAAGTTCGTATCCTCGTTTTATAAAAGAAGGCTCATATTCAAAACTTGCAAGTTGATTATGCTCATCCCATAAAACAGCACCTACGGTATATCCCCATATTTTTATAATCGCTCTATCTATCATTACCAGTTACTTTGAGGTGTGTTTTTTTGTTTTGTTGAGGTGGCACGCTTACGTTTTTTTTCTTTAAGTTTTACAGCCTCAAGCGGACTTATATTTGTGGCAGTGACAAGATTGTCTAACACGTGTAGTATATCTAATGCTCGTAATACTTGTATAAGAACTCTTAAAGTAACAGAACCTCCTTTTTCTATTTTACCTATAGTGTATCTATTAAGACCTGTGATTTTTGCAATTTCAGATTGCGTTTTATTTTTGGCAATACGTTCTTCTTTTATAAAAGATCCTATATGTTTTACAATAGCATCATCTGTCATAGAAACCCAGTTAATGTTAGTATATGTCATCTTTATATTTAATTTTTGTATTTAATGTTTGTAAAAACTAACACAAAGATATGTATAATTTATAGATTATATATTCTTTTAATTATTTTTAATGTTTGTAAAAACTAACACATAATTATTTATATGATATTAATGTTAGTTTTTGTAAACATTATTGTGTTTTTATTAAAAATACAAGCGTTATGAAAAAGACAAATTATAAGAAGGGAATAATGTACAATCATAAGTAGCATATCTATAAAATAATATCATTAATAACCTATGATCTTTGTAGTGTTCAAAGAGAACAAGAAAATTATAAATTTAAAAACCAATATACGATGAGCACATTTGCTGTACCAACAAGAGAAGAAGTAAACGCAACAAACCAACAGATATTTGATAACTTAGAAAAGCAAGTAGGGTTTGTTCCTAATCTTTTTGCAACATATGCATATTCTGAAAATGCATTAAAAAATTATTTAGACTTTGCAGGAGCTCCGTCTTCGCTTAAAGCGAAAGAAAAAGAAGCTGTAAACTTAGCTGTTAGTCAGGTAAATAACTGTGAATATTGTCTTGCTGCGCACACAGCTATAGGAAAAATGAACGGATTTAACGATGATCAAATCTTAGAATTACGTCAAGGAAAAGCATCTTTTGATACAAAACTAGATGCGCTAGCAGCATTTGCAAAAAACGTGACAGAAAACCGTGGTAATACAGAAGCAGCTGTAGTTGAAAACTTCTTAAATGCAGGATGGACTAAAGAAAACCTTATAGATGCACTTAATCTTGTAGGCGATAAAACGATCTCAAATTATATTAATAATACTGTGAAAACACCAATAGATTTTCCAGCAGCACCAGCATTATAGTTGTTTTATTTTGATTGAAGATGAAAACCGCTTTGTATGTTATAGTCTAAGCGGTTTTTTCTTGCTTTGTTTTTTGTTCTCTAAACCTTACGAGACCGTTGCAAAAGGTTAGTTAGACTAAGAAGTTTCTTATTTTTATGTTAAAAACAAAGTTGATTTTTCAATTTCATTATAGTTTTAGGGCATAAATGAGTGTTTTTAAGGCTCATTTTCTCTTAATTTTCAGAATTAGACGCAAGTATCCCTGGGCTTCTGTACAAATTATAAGACATCGTCTCCATTAGGTTTTGAGTGTGCATTTTTTTAATGCATCTATATGTGGATTAAAATTTATCCCATATAATCAAAAAACTCTAACAATAAGATTGTTAGAGTTTTGCTTGTGACCACGCCAGGATTCAAACCTGGAACCTCTTGAGCCGTAATCAAGTGCGCTATTCAGTTGCGCCACGTGGCCTTAATTTGAAACAAATATGTTTTATTATTTGTTTCGGGGTGCAAATATATGATAAATTAACTACTACAAACAATAGAAATCTAGAAAAAATACTAAAAAATAATAAAACTACTTTTAGTCAAATAGTTACTTCTACTAATTGATCTCACACGTGATGTTAAGATCTCAATAATTTGTCATTAAGGTTTTTTTAATGATCAGAACTTATCTGTAGCTTTACCATATGGATATAGAAACATACATAAGAGATATACAAGATTTTCCAAAAGAAGGAATTGTTTTTAAAGACATCACTCCGTTGTTAAGTAATAAGGATGCTTTTGCGAAAGCGCAAAATACACTGCGAGGTCTCATTCCTAATGATATTGAGATTGATAAAGTAGTAGGAATAGAAGCACGTGGTTTTTTCTTTGGACCACTACTGGCAAGACAACTAAATGCAGGTTTTGTACCTGTGCGTAAACCTAATAAGTTACCACATACAACCATTTCTCAAGAATATGCACTTGAGTATGGTACAGATGTGTTAGAGATACATAAAGATGCAATACAGCCTGGAGATAAGGTACTGTTGCACGATGACATATTAGCAACAGGCGGGACGGCACAAGCAGTAGTGCAACTTATAGAAACATTAGGAGGAACCGTGGTACAATGTAATTTTTTGATACAGTTGGGTTTTTTAAATGGAAAAGAAAAGTTACCTAATATTCCTGTAGCAAGTGCAATTACGTATTAGGTATGCTTAGATTCAAGTAATAAACGTGAGTTCGATTTGAGCGATGCCTAAATTAGGTAAGAATCTTTGTAATTTGATAGACGGTTTTTTGTCTAGTAAAGAATAAGCAGTTAATCCTGCGATCAAGTTTCCTAAAAAGTTATCAAAGTTAAATCTACTCTTCTTTTATCCTTTTATCTGAGATTTTTCTCAGATCTGTTTTCTTTTGAAAAAACCGTCTTATAATCCCTATTCTGTT
>CALKZS010000005.1 GCA_938002835.1 uncultured Dokdonia sp.
ATCCACATCAATCACTGAGCAATAAAAGCCCCATAGAACATAAATCAAGATTTGATGAAGAAGTTAACTTCTTCATCAAAGAACAACTAAATAAAAACTATTTGTCTAATTTTAAGGTGTCCTAAAAAAGGGAAGCCTACATATGTTTTAAAATCTTGTATTGAAAATTCTTCAGATCACATTATTAGCTCATATAAAAACTTTTTGGTTTTATATGACAGGTTAGGATCATTAACTAATCGAGCAAAAGCGTTTGTTTTTTGTTCCTTAGATAAGCTTGTATCATTATATATAGTTTTTGATGCATCACAAATCAATTGTAAGTCTGATTGGGTAATATTTGAAGAACAAGAAGCTATTAGTAGTGCTAGTATAAGTAATTTGCTGTAGTTGATTAATTTTGATGTAATCATTATAATAAAAGAATAGGTTTGTCTTAAATGATTAATATCTATAGGCAATAGCATTAATATTCATACCTGCGCCTACACTAGCAAATAGCACAAGGTCGCCTTTGTTAATTTCGTGATGTTCAATTTTTCCTTGGCGTACAAGATCAAATACTGTAGGAACGGTAGCAACAGAACTATTGCCTAATTTTGCAATACTCATAGGCATAATGTGTTCTGGCATAGGTGAATCGTGTAGTTTGTAAAAACGTTGTACGATGGCTTCATCCATCTTTTCATTGGCTTGATGAATAAATATTTTCTTTACTTCATCTATCGTGCAACCACTTTTTTCAAGACACGTTTTCATTGCTTGAGGTACTTGGGTCAGTGCAAAATTATAAATTTTGCGTCCATACATTTTAATATACTTTGTTTGCTGTTCTGCATCAGTATTATAAGAAGGACCATTAAATAAGAAGTATGCTTCGTCATATGTAAATGTAGCTGTATTAAAAGAAAGAATTCCCGCATCACTATGATCTTGCTCTATGACAGTAGCTCCTGCACCATCACTGTATATCATACTATCTCTATCGTGATCGTCTACTACTCTAGATAGCATTTCTGTACCAATGACCAAACATTTTTTTGCCATTCCAGCTTTAATGAATGCTTGTGCTTGAATCACACCTTCTATCCAACCTGGACACCCAAAAAGAATATCGTATGCAACACATTGAGGGTTTTGAATGCGTAAATTATGTTTAATACGAGATGCAAGGCTAGGTACAATATCACTATAGTTTGATCCTTTTTGTACATCACCATAATTATGTGCGCATATAATATAATCTAAGGTTTCTGAATCTATTCTTGCGTCTTCTATAGCTTTTGTGGCAGCTTTTGTACCTAGATCAGATGAGGTCATTTCACTAGGAGCATAACGTCGCTCTTCAATACCAGTAATTGCTTTAAATTTTTCAATGATCACTTCATTTTCAGAATTGATAGCAGAGCCATCCATATTTAAAAATTGATGATTTTGAAATGAACTATTTTTAGTAATCACTTCTGGGGTGTAACTGCCTAATCCTGTAATCTTAATTGCCATAAAAGGGTTTGTTCTAAACAAGCAAAGTTAGTAAAACATAATGGCTTTAAATGATATATTGTAGTTATGAGTACTTATTGAATTTAATGAAATAGATAATGCTTTTTGATAAAGATATTCTTGTAAAAGAGGCTGTTTTAAGTATTCTTTAACATATTTGCAAAGCATAGCCTTATGTTTTATACATAAGTAAGATACTTTATTATTTAAGAATATAAAAAAAACCGAGCATTTTACTCGGTTTTTTATTATAGATTGAAATTTGTCTGCTATATTAAGCTTCCATATACTCTTCTATTGGGGCACACGTACAAATGAGATTACGATCTCCGTAAGCATCATCTACACGGCGTACGGTAGGCCAAAATTTGTTGTCGGCTACATATGGTAGTGGATAGGCTGCACGCTCACGAGAATATGGGAAATCCCAAGTGTCACTAGTTACCATTGCAAGTGTATGTGGCGCATTTTTTAATACGTGATTTGTATTGTCAGAAGAAACTTCAGCAATTTCTTTACGTATAGATATCATTGCATCACAAAAACGATCTAGCTCTTCCTTGCTCTCGCTCTCTGTAGGTTCTATCATAATAGTTCCAGCTACTGGAAAAGAAACCGTTGGTGCGTGAAAACCATAATCCATTAATCGCTTTGCGATATCTGTTACTTCAATACCATTTTCTTTAAAAGGACGACAATCTATAATCATCTCGTGAGCAGCGCGGCCACGTTCTCCAGTATATAAACATTGATAATGACCGTCAAGACGTTCTTTTATGTAATTTGCATTGAGTATGGCATATTCTGTAGAGTGTCGTAAGCCTGGTTCTCCTAGCATTGTGATATATGCATAAGAAATTAAACACGCTAGTGCCGATCCCCAAGGCGCAGCACTTATTGCTGTAATTGCGTGTTTACCTCCTGTAGTAATTACAGGATTAGTAGGTAAGAAAGGAACAAGTTGGGGTGCTACACATATAGGGCCTACTCCTGGACCTCCTCCTCCGTGAGGAATAGCAAATGTTTTATGCAAGTTAAGGTGGCATACGTCAGCACCTATAGCTCCTGGATGGGTAAGTGCTACTTGAGCATTCATATTTGCGCCATCCATATATACTTGCCCACCATTATCGTGTATGAGTTGTGTGATTTCTTTAATTGCACTTTCATAAACCCCGTGAGTAGAAGGGTAGGTTACCATTAATGCGGCAAGATTATCTTTATGCTTTTCTGCTTTCTCGCGTAAGTCTATGAGATCAATATTTCCATTTTCAAGTGCTTTAGTGACTACTACTTTCATACCCGCCATCACGGCACTTGCAGGGTTTGTTCCGTGTGCAGAAGATGGGATTAAACAGATGTTTCTATGACTATTGCCTCGAGATTCGTGATAAGCACGTATGACCATTAGTCCTGCATATTCTCCTTGCGCACCAGAATTAGGCTGTAAAGAAGTGCCTGCAAAACCTGTGATCTCTGTCAATTGGTCTTCTAGTTTCTTGAGCATTGTTTGATATCCTTGCGCTTGCTCGATAGGTGCAAATGGATGAATATTTCCCCACTGCGGATCAGAAAGTGGTAACATCTCTGATGCGGCATTGAGTTTCATTGTACAAGAACCTAGAGAGATCATCGAGTGATTTAAAGATAAATCTTTACGTTCTAACTTTTTGATATAGCGCATCAATTCTGTTTCAGAATGATAGGCATTAAAAACTGGTAATGTCAAGAAAGAAGTGTCACGAGCCACATTTTGAGGTATGGCATTTCCTTCAATAATTTCTGTAACTTCTATTGTTTCTTTTGAGTACGCTTTCGCGAAAGCGGATATAATATCATTTACATCTTTAAGTGTTGTTGCTTCGTGTATAGAGATTGCCACAGTCTCTGCATCTGGATAGTGGAAATTGATATGTAATTCTTGAGCCGCTTCTGATACTTTTTTTGCATTTACTTTTATTTGAATAGTATCAAAATAGTGCTCATTTACTTGATATAACCCTAGTTTTTCAAGTGCATTTGCAACTGTTGCAGCTGTGTTATGTACTTTATTAGCTATGTTTTTTAATCCTTCAGGACCGTGATAGACACCATACATTCCTGCCATAACGGCAAGTAATACTTGAGCAGTGCAAATATTTGAAGTGGCTTTATCTCGTTTGATATGTTGCTCACGAGTTTGCAGTGCCATACGAAGTGCACGTTTGCCATCTGTGTCTTTTGTCACACCGATGATACGTCCTGGAATACTTCTTTTGTATGCTTCTTTTGTGGCAAAATATGCTGCGTGAGGACCTCCATAACCTAGCGGAATTCCAAAACGTTGTGTGGTTCCTACAACAACATCTACCCCAAACTCTCCTGGAGCTCTAAGCTTGACAAGACTCAATATATCTGCCGCAACAGCTACTTTAATTCCTGAGGCATTTGCATTTTCTACAAAACCAGCATAGTCAAATACTTGACCTGAAGCACCAGGATATTGTAAAATAGCTCCAAAAAATTCTGTCGAAAAATCAAAATTTATATGATCACCTACTACGAGTTCTACACCAATAGGAGTTGCTCTTGTTTGTAATAAGGAGAGTGTCTGAGGTAGTATTTCTTTAGAGACAAAAAATTTATGTATTCCTGCTTTCTTTTGATCACGACTACGTACAGAAAACAGTAAGGCCATTGCTTCTGCTGCTGCTGTTGCCTCATCAAGTAATGATGCATTTGCTAGTTCCATACCTGTAAGGTCTGTAACCATTGTTTGGTAATTAAGGAGTGCCTCTAGTCTACCTTGAGCAATTTCTGCTTGATACGGTGTGTAGGCAGTATACCATCCTGGGTTTTCTAGGATGTTGCGTTGTATCACAGCTGGGGTTATTGCTTGATGATATCCTAAACCTATATAAGATCTAAATACTTTATTTTGATTTGATAGTGCTGTGATATGCGCGGCAAATTCGTGCTCACTTATCGCTGGATCAAGATCTAATGATTTTTTTAATCTTATGTTGTCTGGAATAGTCTCATAAATGAGTTGTTCGATTGTTTCTACACCTACAGTTTTAAGCATTCCTTGAAGGTCGCTTTTACGAGGGCCTATATGGCGTAAGGCAAATGAATCTGTATTCATTATAGTGTGTTTTTATAGATACACAAAAATACAGTATACAAAGTAGTTTTAAACTCTATTTTAACATAGTGCTATGTAATGTTTTTAACTAAAATGTGAGTTATTAACAGTTATAGTATTTTTGTTTAATGAGCTACTTTGAACGTTTTTTTAATTTTTATGTTAATAGTAGTATACACGTTAGTTTTTCGGTAGTTGCTCTTGCTCTTGTAACCTATATAGACTTAGACATAACTAGTGATGGTATATTGTTACTTTTTTTGTTTTTTGGGAGTGTTTCAGGATATAATTTTGTTAAATATGCAGAAGTTGCTGGTTTGCACCATCGTAGTTTGACAAAATCATTAAGAGAAATTCAAATCTTTTCCTTTGCTTGTGGAGTGGGATTTTTGTTAAGTCTCTTTTGGCTTACTAGAGAAGCATTACTTGGAATGTTTTTTTTAGGTGTATTGACCTTGTTTTATGCAGTACCTTTTTTTTCGCGAAAGCGAAGTTTAAGATCTATAACAGGACTTAAGGTCTACATCATTGCTTTTGTCTGGGCTGGAGCCACTGTTTTAATACCTGTTGTGCAAAGTAGTTGTAAAATAACTACAGATGTATGGATTGTATTTTTACAACGCGTGATCTTTATTATAATCTTGATGATACCTTTTGAGATACGTGATTTACAATATGATGACAAAAGTCTTAAGACATTACCTCAATTATTAGGAATTGATAGGGTTAAGAAATTAGGGTATTTTTTACTCTTTTTGTACAGTAGTATGTTTTTTTTAAGAGAAGAAACTTCTGTAATTATTTTTTTAATGCACGTTTTTGTTAGTTTTTTACTGGGTATTTGTATCTATAAATCTAATATGATGAGAAAACGTTATTTTACTTCTTTTTGGGTAGAATCAATTCCTATAATTTTTGGGATTATAGCATTAATGTATACTATCATTTTTGAGCATTGAGCTGTTCTTGTAATTTTTGTTTAAGAAATTCTTTTTCTGAGGCACTCACATTATGAACTTTTTTACTTTTTAAAGCCTTTGTTAACTTGTTGTTATTTGAAGTATATGACCTACACTCACTACAAACAATTAGATACAGGTTGAGTTTTACTTTTTCCAAGAAAGTAGTTTCTTTATATTGATTTTTGTCGCAGAGCATTTTGCCATTGCTACAGTCTATTTTAAATAGTCCCATTTATTCTTTATTTTTCTTTTTTGCTAATTAATTTTAAATCCAAGTTTTCTCCATACAGCCCGCCATAGCTGTTCGGGCACGATGGATAATCACCCAGAAGTTAGACGGCGTAATGTCAAATTCATTACAAATTGCTTCGGTGTCAAAATTGTCAATAGTTTTCATTCTAAAGATTTTTGCTTGCTTCTGAGGAAGCTTGTCTAAACAATTATAAATAGCCTCTCCTAACTCTTCATTTTGAATGCTGTCTTCTGCTGTTTTATCAAAAGGATCTGCAACACGTTCTTCTAACCAATCTCCTTCGCTCTCATCGTCTTTGTAGTTGATATGAACCTCGGCCTTTCCTTTTTTAGAGTTGCTTTTGCGATAATGGTCTATAATTTTTCGTTTTAATATAGAGATGAGCCAAGTGCGTTCTGTAGCTTCTCCTTTAAAATTTTTCATAGATTTTAATCCCGCAAGAAAGGTTTCAGATATTAGGTCTTGAGCAACCTCTCGATCGTTAACTCGAGCAATAGTAAAATTAAATAGATAGTCAGAATACTGATCTACCCATTTTGTTGGATCAATTTGGTTATTAGACATAAGAACTTTGTCGTTTTTTTTTTCAAAAATAACACAAATGATAGTAGAAAAGAAATACTATTGAAAAATCGCTTAAACCATATATTTTATGCCTTTAAGAGATAAATAGGTGTATTGAGTATTTGTTGTTTAATGACTAATGTTAAACAAAACAGCAGATTTTGCTTTTTGGAAACTATTTTTCTTCTCTTTCTAAGAAGACCTTTAAAGCATTGTTTCTTTTAATTAGAAATTTTTTTAAATAATTTTTAATCAATAATTTATCAATTATTCTACCTAGGATTCCATATGGTATCATATACGTTAGTATATCTGTTACAATTGTATGATTAGGTTTATTTTGTTTAAAGTAATGGTTGTGTTTAAATTTTTTAAAGTGCCCTTGAGTCATTTCATCAATAAATAATGATGGACTTACACATTTTGTGATGAGACTCTCGTGAGTGAGCCATAAACCAAAATGTTTTCCTTTCCATTTTACGGTCTCTCCTAGATTAATAATTCCAGAGGTTACACCATCTATTGCTGTCTCTTTTGTTTGAGAAGCAGATTTTTGATGAAAGTCTATATCTCTAGATAGATCAAAGACTTTTTTAATAGGAGCTTTAATCTCTGTAGTAAGAATAATTGTAGTCATTACAATAGATTTTCTAATGCATTATTAAGAGTGTTATACTTGAATGTAAAACCTTCTTGAGTTAATTTTTTTGGAATCACATTCCTGCTTTTTAAAAGCAGCTCTGTCTCTGTTTGCATTATAAATGCTCCTATCTCTAATATAGGTTTAGGAGAAGGAACTCCCAAAGTGACTTTTAACTTCTTACGCATTAATTTCATAAGATGGTCATTTGTAGTAGGAGTGGGAGAGACAATATTAATAGGGCCTTCAATATTTTTGTTACAGATAATAAAATCAATACTTTTCAAAAAATCTTCTTCGTGTATCCAGCTAAATTTTTGTTTGCCATCTCCTTGTTTTCCTCCTAATCCCAATTTTGTTATTCTCTTTAAAGGCTGTAATGCCCCTCCATTTTTGCCTAGAACAATGGCGGTGCGCAATGCTACTTTACGCATTTGAGGGGTTTTGCTAGAAAAGAAAGCGTGTTCCCAAGCGGTAGCTACATTTACAGAAAAACCAGATCCTATATCGCCATTTTCTTCGGTCATTTCTTTATCTAGCGAATGTCTGTATATCGTTGCGGTAGATGAGTTGAGCCATATTTTTGGTGGGTTTTTGCAAATTGATATAGCCTTTCCTAAAACGGTAGTGCTCTCTACTCGAGAGTTCATAATAAGATTTTTATTTGCCTCATTATATCTACAATCTACCGAGCGACCTGCCATATTAATGATCACATCTGCATTTTCTATCTCTTTGTACCAGGTGTCTACGTTTTTTGCATCCCAAATGACCGTTTTTAAATTTTGAATAGAATTTTTATGCTTTCGCGAAAGCGTAACAACCTCTTCAAATTGATCTTTAAAATAATGTGCAATAGCAGTACCTAAATATCCTGAGCCGCCAGCGATGATAAGTTTTTTCATAACGGTTATTTTTCGGCAGTGATGATATAATATCCAAAAGCATTTCTATGCAATCCAGCGGTAAGCGAATAAAAGGAAGCGATTAAATTATTCCAGCTTTGCTCTCTTACTTTTTTATTTTTAAAAAATTGTTTGATTAAAAATAATGGAATAGCAAATGGAACGTGCAATACAGAAGGTGCTACTTTGAGCGAAATATCTTCTACAACAACGCTACTAAATCCAATCTCTTTTAGGTTTTTTTCTACCTGATGAATCACTCCAAGTCCGTCAAGACTCCATTTTTTGCAAAGACCTTCGTAGCTCATTTTACTTCCTAAACATAGTAAGCTAGGATCTTTTTTAAGAAAAGCATCTGTAATAACAAGTCGTTTTCCAGGTTTTAAAATACGATATGCTTCTTTTAAAGTAGTATAACTGTGACCGCTGTGACAAAAACTTTCCATTGCAACAGCACCATCTAGTGAATTGCTTTTAAAAGAGGTGTTTTCATAATTTTCTTTTACAATCACACCTTTAGAACCTTTTAATAATTTGTTTCCTTCTTGTAGTTGAAAGTCAGATAAAGTCACCCCAAGAGTATATAATAAAGGAAGTTGCTTCATTAGAAACCGCATTGTTCCTCCCATACCACAACCTAAATCTCCAAGAGTTTGTTTGTCATTAGAAAGTTGTAATCTGAGTAGTACTTGACGATTCATCTCATTGAGCATTGTATCTCTATAAAAAGGATTTGATCTACGCATTGAATAGTATCCAAAATGCATATTATAATCTTTACTCCAGAAGGTATAATCGTCTGTAGCTTCATCATAAAAATGCTTGATCTCTGCTGTGGTAGCGTTACTATGTTCCTTTTGATTGTATGTAATTGTTGAGGTAAGTGTTTTCATAATAAACTAGTTTAATAGACCAATGAGGTTATTGATACATAAGAGTGTAAATACTACAGCAAATAAGATAAAAAGACTATTCATAAAATACCCGCCTATTTTAAAATGTAATTTTTAGGTATCTCATACATAGGATAATATGCAATTTGAGTTGCTACTTTTTCTACCCAATATGCAGCAATTAATCCGGTGATAGCAACTGCTAATTTTGACTGGTTTTGAAGATCTTGGGTTAATACAATTGCAATGACTCCAAAAGAAAAATTAAGCCCTTGAATATATCTTCCATAGGTTTTTGCAATTTCTTGATTGATTGGTTTTAATTGCTTTACATCGTTATACCAGTCAAATACTTGATGACGTATATATGGGTAAATGAGCGCAATAAATATTTGACCTATTCCTCCTAGAATAATAAGCCAATTAGGAATTGAGATGTTCATTGAGTTATAGTTTAAGTTTTAAAAAGGTAGTTTGCAGTATGGATAGAACTAAAAAATAAAGAGATAAAATAGTACCTGTATAAATGCTAAAATTTGCCAAATCTATACCGATATAAAATTTCTCACCTCCCGAGATCATTAGTATAATGGTTGCGGTAGCAAGAACTCCGTAAATTATAAAAGGGATTCTTAATTTTTTAGACATTTTTTTCCATAATATTAAATAGATAATAGACATTAATATTTGATATAGCCCAAGAATAATAAGGAGTATAAACCCTGAGAAAATATCTATGTAAATTAAAAAGGTGTTTGTGATCACTAATAGAAAATTAATGATTGTTAAGATTAGAGTGAATATATATGTTGTTTTCATACTGCTTTATGTTAGAGTAGAAATTAATTAAGAGTTATACCTGTTTCTAGATTTTCTTTAGAAAAGTCATATTGTTTTTTAGATAGATACAGAAAGTAAAAGGCTAATAGCCCTGATGTGATCATAGTTACTGGTATTAAGAAATGATCACTTCCATAATACATTCCTAAAGAAAAAAGTATTAGAGTAATTGCCATTATAGTCCCATATCTTATAAAAGGAGTTCGCAATCCTTGAGCTATATCTTTCCATTTTATTAAGTATATAATATACATTACAACTTGGCATAGTCCTGTTATAATCATAAATAATAATCCTAGATAGATAGTAAAGCCTAGAATGACGTTTATGATAATGAGAATTAAGTTGATTTTGTAGAGGGTTTTCATAATATTGTAGTTTCAGAAATTATTGAAATTTTTGATGTTTTAAAAAGCACTTATTCAGTGCTTTGTTGTTTTTTTAAAAAACCAACGAGTGCTATTTCATTAGTTTCATAATGGTTTTTGTAATCCAACTTTCTTTATAGTCTGTTATTTTTTCAAGCATATTGTCTGCTCTTGAGAGAAACTCATACAACTCTGCTGTTTTCTTTTTAAAGTGTACAGCTTCTTCTGTTTGAGAATGTTCTAATTGACTTACTTCTTGTAAAACCCTTAAAGTAGGTTTAATCTCTCGTTTACTTCTTTCCTTAGCAATCTTGCGGGCAAGCTCATCTATATTATCTTCGGCACTAAAGTATTCACGGCGCTCACCAGGTTTATACTCTTTAAAAATGATACCCCAATCTATAAGATTGCGCAAGTTCATACTCGCATTACCACGAGATATATGAAGCTCTGCCATAATATCTTCCATACTTAAAACTTCTGGAGATACAATTAATAAAGCGTGTATTTGAGCCATTGTTTTACTAATACCCCATTGTGTACCTAAAGATCCCCAAGTTTGAATAAATTTGTTTTTTGCTTGACTTAATTCCATAGAGCAAATATACAAATGTTATTATACTTTCAAAAACAAATGAAACTTATTTTTTAAAAAATGAAAGTTTGATGCATTTTGAGTCTTTAATATGTTATTGTTCAAACTACTATTTTTACATAATGAAACTCCTGGTTATAAGTACTATTTGGGTTGAACCGCAGTCATCGGCAGCGGGTAGTCGTATGTTACAGCTATTAGATCTTTTTATAGATCAAGACTGGCAAATTACTTATGCAAGTACAGCAAGTGTCTCTCAACACGCTTTTGATCTTACGACACTTGGTGTTGAGGTAACTCATATTAAAGTAAACGATACTTCTTTTGACACTTTTGTAAAAGAATATAATCCCACAGTAGTTCTTTATGATCGTTTTATGGCAGAAGAGCAGTTTGGCTGGCGAGTTGCAGAACAATGTCCAGACGCATTCCGACTTTTAGATACAGAAGATCTACATTGTTTACGTAAAGCGCGAGAACAGGCAATAAAAATGAAACGTCCTTTTCAAGAGGAAGACCTTCTCTCAGATATAGCAAAGCGAGAGATTGCCGCTATATATAGATGTGATCTTAGCTTGATGATTTCTAGCTATGAGATGCAACTTTTGCAGGATTTCTTTAAAGTTTCAGGTTCGTTATTATATTATATTCCTTTTTTGTTGCCTGAACTCAAGACAGCATTTGTCCCATTTTCATCTCGATCACATTTTGTGTCTATAGGTAACTTTATGCATAGCCCTAATTGGGATGCGACATTACAGCTTAAACAACATATCTGGCCTCTTATTCGTAAGGAAATTCCAGAAGCACAACTGCATTTATATGGAGCTTATGCTACAGAAAAAGTGCAACAATTACATAATGAGATAGAAGGTTTTTTTATAAAAGGGCGTGCAGAGAGTGCTCACGAAGTGATTTCAGACGCTCGAGTATTGTTAGCTCCATTGCGATTTGGAGCAGGGTTAAAAGGAAAATTTATAGATGCAATGCAATGCGGCACTCCTTCTGTTACCACACAAATAGGAGCAGAGGCAATGCATCACTCTATAGAATGGAGCGGAATTGTAGAGGATAATGTTAACGCTTTCGCGAAAGCGGCAATAGAGTTATATACCAATGAAACCACTTGGTTACAAACCCAACAAAATGGAGTTACAATTATAAACACGATCTTTCAAAAAAGGGCTTTCGAAGAAGATTTTAAAAACCTACTTAAGGATAAAATCAAAAACTTAAAACAACATAGACTAGAGAATTTTACAGGACAGATGTTACAACATCACACAATGCGTAGCACAAAGTTTATGTCTAAGTGGATTGAAGAAAAGAATTCAAAATTATAGAGAGATTGAGAGCTGTAAAATAGTAGACTCATCCAAAAGAATGTTTTACTCATTGAAAAAGGCGATTACCTAATAGTGAATTGTCTTATAGAAATAGGAGTTTAACATTTGAAGTAATAAAACAAAAATGTTTGTTATACAGGTATTAATTTTACACCATCATATATTAGAAGAAAATGAAAATCGCAAAACTCCTATTATCAATCATAATGACACTTGTTTGTGCTAATACTAGTGCACAAGAACAAAAAGTATGGTCTGGAAATCTGTCTACAGAAAAGCTAGAAGAGTTTTCTATAGGAAAGTATACAGAAGTTCAGGGTAATATCACCATTAGAGATTATCAGAAAGAAGATTTAAACCTACTCTTAACGCTTCAAAAATGTACAGAAAACATAATAATAAGAGATAACAAAAAATTAGAATCCTTAAAAGGATTAGAAAATTTGCTAGTTGTAGGTGGGAAAATCGTGATTAAAAAAAATCCAGAATTATATAGATTTTGCTCACTTCAAAAAAAATTATTAGATGAAGGAATTAAGGGAGAAGAGATAAGTAAGGGCATTATAGAGAAGGTAGATATAGAACGTAATGGATACAATCCTTCTTATATGAATTTGCAAAACAAAGATTGCTACTCTTATAAGATTGAAGATTTTTGTTTCTCTTGTTAAAAACAAAAAATGATGTTTAGATCTATAAAAATAGTAGTATTATTAATTTTTGCAATAACCGTAAATGCCCAAACTTCTAATGTTTGGGAAGGTGATGTATATACAAAAGACCTTGATGCGTTTGCACAAGGTGGATATACCACAATAGAAGGAAATCTTGAAATCTATAAAACATCGCTTACAAATTTAGCACAGCTTGCTTCTTTAAAAGTAGTTAAAGGTGATGTATATATAGGGATTTATGATTATAAGAGAGATCTAGAAGAAGGGAACGAATTTTTAGTCTCTCTAGAAGGTCTTGAGAATTTAACTGAGGTTTCTGGTGAGTTAGAGATTAGAGATAATGAAGCGCTAGCAACTATTGAGGCATTAAAAAACTTAAAGACGGTTAATAAACTCAATATTTCTTATAACCCAAAGCTTACAACCCTCAAAGGACTGGATAAACTGTCTGGAGAATTATTGGGAGGTTTACAGATATATAAAAATAAAAGGCTAGAAGAGATTACTCAATTATCAGGAATCACCTTAGTAGGAGATCATCTAGTAGTAAATTCAAATTTATCTATTCAATCTTTAGAAGGATTACATAATATAAAATCTGTTAAGAATGGTTATTTAGGAGTAAGAAGTAATGATAATCTTAAAGATTTAAAAGGATTGAGAAAACTTCATACGGTAGATGAAGAAGTACAAATAAACAGTAATCCTTTAATAGAGAGTTTAGAAGGACTTGAAAAATTAACAAGAGTCGGAAAATTTTTCTACATCAAACAAAACAATCAACTCACTGATTTAGAAGGTTTAGAATCTTTGGTAAGTGTAGGTGAAGATTTCAAGATCGAAAAAAACAATAATTTAAAAACCTTAAACGGATTAAAAAAGCTCACTACCGTTAAAGGTGATTTGCATATAACCGAAAATTCTTTATTGTTAGATATTAATGGACTCAACACAGTAAAAGATTCGATTCGCGCCATTGCGATTTATAGAAATGAATCATTAAAAGAGATTACTGGACTCAATAAGATTACTGTAGTAAAAGAAGATGTTATTATTTCTGTGAATACTCTAGATAAAGCTACAGGTTTTAATGGTATTCAAACAATTGGAGAAGGCCTAAGTTTTAATTTTAAGTATATAGATGAGATGAGCTGGTTTGATAATCTTACATCTGTAGAGAGTTTAGGTATCGGTACTGAGATGGATACTCTTGATCTTACAGATGCTTTAAAAAATCTCACTCACATTAAAGAGGCTTTTTATCTCCGGAGTGAAGAGACACTAGAACATTTTAGTGGACCTAATGCTGTAGTTGAAATTAACAAAATCGTCGTAACTGATAATGAAAAATTAATTTCTTTTTCTGGTTTTAATGGTCTTAAAATCATAAAAGAAAGAATAGATTTTACAGACAATAAAGTACTTAATAAAATAGATGGATTTAATAGTTTAGAAACAATAAATGGTAGGTTTAATATCGAAGATAATCCAGAACTTGAGTATATTAAAGGTTTTGAAAATATCGATTTTGTCGATTATTTATGGATGGATGAAAATAGAAGGTTAATAGATATAAGCGGGTTTAGTAATTTGAAAAGGGCAAATAAAATATACTTAAGAAGAAATTTTGCTTTAAAAGACCTTACTGGTTTCAAAAATTTACAGAAAGTAAATGAAGAATTTGATGTTAGTTATACTTTAGAACTTACATCTCTTAATGGACTAGAAAATTTAAATTTTTTAGGAGAACGACTTGATTTAACAAATAATGATAAGTTAGTAGACTATGGTGCTTTGCAAGAGTCATTTCTTAAAGTAATAACAGATAAACATCTATGGATTTCTAATAATGGTTATAATCCAAATTTAAATCAACTACTTATTCACGATAAGCTCGATCAAAAAATAATACCAGAATCATATTTAAAACCAAAAAACAGATGGTGGTTGTCAGTGTTGCGCAACGAAATTTTTGCAAGAAAAGGATTTGTTTTTGGTAAAGAAGAATTAACAAATCACTTTACAGAACAAGGCTGGTATCAACCAAATGATAGTATAGAAATAGTCTTAAATGATATAGAAGAAGAAAATATAAGACTCATAAAAAAATATGAAAAAACACGTATTGATTATGTGACTAATACAATTAAGAACTTAAAAGAGAAGTATAAAACCAGTATACAATTCTCCAGTAATTACAAGAAGTACCATCCAGTATTAAAAAAGTTTATACAAGATATAAATATCAAGAGTTTAATAAAATCAAAAGAGCTTTCCTATATTAAAGATTATGATTTTGATAAAAACGTGTGGGGAAAAGAACGTGAAGATGATGATGAGTTAGATGCTATTTCAATATACTTTGATGGTCGGAAAAACCATTTTAAAATTTTCATACACAATAATTATCTTGAAGAAGATGATTATGACTCTTGGATAGCAAATGAAGTCATTGCTTTTGAATTTAAAGTTATTGAAAATAATGCTGTACGATTTGTAGGGGCATATTATAATAACGATTAATTTAATTTTATCATTCTATATAACAATTGTAATAAGCCTTTGTTAGTTAACGTGAGTTCGATATAAGAAAACAAGATAATTATTTGATTATTAGGCGTTTTATACCTTTGTTACTTGTTGTTTATTGAAAAGTAAGTCAGATTTTTACGTTTTTAGTTAATTAAAACTCATTTTTTATAATCAAAGTAAGCTTGTAAGTTGATTTATTTTATAACTAATTGATATACAGTAAGTGTTATATCGAACTCACGTTAGTTACACAAGTGTTTGCTTTCGCGTAAGCGATCTTGTAAAAAACAGTTGTATAATAGGCAGCTATTTAAAAATCTAATAATCAATCAATTGTTTTAAAACTTTTGAGGGGGTTGTCTTTCAAAAAAAGTTTTATCTATCTCTTGGCTGCCAATCATTGTTGTGTCCCAATCTTGAGTGATTTTCCAATGTCCATCTATTTTTTCTAATACAATATGAAACTGTCCATAACTATATTGCGTTTGGCCTTCTTTTGAAGTAAAACCTATACAATAAAAACCAACTTCATAAGAAGTAGTTTCATTTGTTTTTCTATCATCAAACCAGAAGTCTAAATTAATCTGATCTCTATTTTTTTTATTTTGCAAAAAGCGATCAACATTTTCTTTTTTAAAGACATTATCTGTGTCAATTCCTTGTGGGGTAACGCGTAGTACTTGATCTGCATAAGTTGCATTTAGTGCATCTCCATCAAGGGTTTCAAATGCCTTTTTGAACGGTTTCCATACCGTTTGATCTATTTCTTTTTGTAAGTCTTCTGTATTTGTTTGGGCTGTCATAGGGATTGCTATTACTAAGAATATAAAGTATAGTAAAGACGGAATGTTTTGTTTAATCATCATCTATTCTTTGTTATAACCCACAGGACGTTTCCATCTCAGGGGAGCAGCGGGTTCTTTTTTAAATTGGAACTCTTGAGTTTGTAGTAATCGCATTGCTTCTTCTATTCCCTTTTCTAATTGAGGATCTTTTCCCTCTAATACAGATTTAGGGTCTTGAATAACTTCTATATCTGGAGAAACACCATCACCTTCTACCGCCCAGTTTCCATCTACATCATAAAACCCTCCTCTAGGAGCTACCATACGGCCTCCATCTATAAAACGAGGTGTGTCCCAAGTTCCTACAAGACCACCCCAAGTTCGAGTTCCTACCAGAGGTCCTATTTCCTTGGCGTGAAACATATAAGGCAATAAATCTCCTCCAGAGCCGGCACGTTCATTGATGAGCATTACTTTTGGTCCCCAAATACCTGCAATAGGTGTTGTCCAAGGTCTATTGTTAAAAGATTTGCTATTAAAGTAACCTAGTAGTTCTCTAGACATAATATCAATCATATAATCTGCTGCAGATCCCCCGCCATTATTGCGTTCATCTATAACAACTCCTTTTTTATCTTGTTGCGAAAAATAATACCTATTAAATGAATCAAATCCATTTCCTGAAGTATTAGGTACATATACATAGGCTAGTTTCCCTCCAGATTTTTTATCTACAATACTACGATTATTTTCAACCCAAGCATTTGTGCGTAATCCTCGTTCACTAGCAATAGGTTTTACTAGAATCTCTCTAGCACCATCTTTAGAGGGGGTTGAGTTTACGGTAAGTACTATTTCTCTTCCTGCAGTTTGTTCTAATAAACTATAAGGATTTATAGAAGTGTCTAACAGTTGTCCTTGAATTGAAATAATGTAATCTCCTTCTTTTACATCTATGCCAGGAAGTGATAAAGGGGCCTCTAGTCCAGGATTCCAGCGTTCTCCAGTATAGATTTTTTTTATGAGATACCCATTATTTTCTAATTTAATATCTGCTCCTAGCAGCCCTACAGGAATTCTATCTATATCTGGCATATCTCCACCAGAGACGTAGGAGTGTCCAATAGAAATTTCTCCACTCATAATATCTACAACATAGTTAAGATCACTTCTATGTCTCACGTGTTTGATCCAAGGAGAATACCATTTATAAATGTCATCCCAAGGAGCTCCGTGTGTATTATCAACATAAAGGAAATCTCGCATATATCGCCATCCTTCTTTAAATATTTGAGCATATTCATCTGTAGGATATACTTTTACTCTTAGATTCATATCTAGTTTTCCATCTCCAGCCTTAGGTGTTGCTTTAGTATCTATAATACTCCAAGATCTATTTTTATATAATAAGATGTTTTTGCGATCATACGATGTGATCATTTGAGATACTGAAGTAGAAAACACATCTGCTTTCATTTTTTTAATATCATACTTATGTACTGTTAACTCAGATTCATTAGGAATACTTTCTGCCACAAAAACAATGTTTTTTGGCCCTTTGGCTAAAGCTGTATATTGTCTAGAGTCTAGTTTTAAAGGAATACTACGATCATAAATTCCTTCTTCATCAATAGTTACTTTAATGTTTGTTTTACTATCTTTCTTTTTGTCTGTATCTGTTTTTTTATCATCTATGGTTTCTTCTTTTGTAGTCTCTTCATCTGTTTTAGGTAAGTTGGGGGCAACTCCAGTTTTAGAAAGAACAATAGCATATAAACTCCTATTTACTTCGGTGTCATAAGAACTCATATCTAACCATCCAGATTGTAGTCCATAGTTGGTACTGGCTAAGAAGTATAAATAGTCCCCGCTTTCATCCCATACAGGACTAATAGCATCTGCAATACCATCTGTTAATTGTATTGTTTTTTTTGATGTAACATTATAAGCAAAAATGGCTTTAAAGTGACTCTTTAATTGTTTGGGATATGCGATCCATTGACTATCTGGAGACCAGACAGGATTCAAGGTTCTATTTGGGTGCGCATAATTATCTGAATCAATTTTTTGGGCTTTACCAGTATCTAGATTGATAATCCAAATATTATAATCTGTATCAGAATAAGCTATATATTTCCCATCTGGAGACCAGTCTGGTTTAAAATAGAAAGTATGATTAGGTAATGAATATGTTTTTTTATTATCACCATCCTGATCTGCAATAACAAGTTGATATTCTCCGCTAGCATCAGAAAACCAAGCTATTTTATCTCCTTTTGGTGACCATACAGGAGCTCTCTCTGCAGATGAAGATGAGTTAGATAGATTGCGCCAAGTTCCGTTTTCTTTTGGGACACTAAAGATCTCTCCTCGGTGTTCAAAAATAGCTCGTTTGCCTGTAGGAGAAATGTTAGGATTAGATAATTGTGATGCTGTTATATTTTCCCACCTAGGTCTTGCAAAGTTCATATCTCCTTGAACTGTAATGTTAAGCTGTTGTGTTGTTCCATTAGGATCTAATAAGTGTAAATAACCACCCTGTTCATATATAATCTTATCAGAATTAGTATCAAGACTTTTAACATCAAATTTTTTGTGAAAAGTAATTTGCTTTTCGGTTTTTGAGGTGATATCATATGACCAGATATTACTAACGTAATCTCTTTCAGATAAATAATAAACAACATTATTTATCCATACAGGATCCAGATGTCTTTCTTTATTTCCTTGAGGTGTATTTGTTAGTTCTTTTGTGTCTAGATTTACAATCCATATAGGTAATGCTTGCCCACCTCTATAATTACGCCATTCTAAATCCCAAGATGTAATAGGGACATAGGCTACGTGTTTTCCATCTGGCGCTATTTCTCCAGAACCTGCTCTAGGGAGTCCAAAGTCTTTTGGTAATCCTCCTTTGGGAGATACAGTATAAAACTTGCTAGTTTGGGTAGGGCGCGCTTCTCTTCCAGAGCGAAAAAGGATCTCGCCTTCTGGAGTCCATCCTTGGACAATATCTGCACTAGGATGCCAGGTAAGTCGTTTAGGTTCGCCTCCAGTAGAAGGGATTGTATATACATCGGTATTGCCATCATATTGTGCAGTAAAAGCAATCGTTTTTCCATCTTGAGAAAAATGCGGAGCAGTCTCAGCTCCTTCATTACTGGTTAGCCGTATTGCATTACCTCCTTGTATAGAAGCTTTCCATAAATCATTGCCATATACAAATACAACGTCTGAGTTAGAAATAGTAGGTTGTCTTAATAGTTGTGTTCCTTGAGCAGTTGCAATAATTGACACAAAGGTTGCTATTAGTAAGCATAAATTTCTCATATAAACCATTCTTATATTTTATAAAAATGAAGGTATCTAAAAAATGAGAAATACTTGTTTATTTTATCTAATTTTTAGATAGTTTTAAGAAAGATGAAATGTGTCATTGTGTGATCACTTTTTTCTGCAAACAGGTAAAATTTCGCCTTGAGCAAGTCTGTATCGGTCTACTTCTTGAAGAGTAAGTATAGTCGTATAATCTACTTCTTCTACCGTAAAACCTATATTACGAAGTTTATCAAAGTAATCACGACCATAGACACGCACGTGATCATACTGCCCAAAAATTTTAGCTCGTTCATCACGATCTGTAATGGTGTTGTCTTCAAAGGTGATATCTCTATTAAGATCTTGTGGTATTTGAAGAATTGCCATACCACCAGGTTTTAAAATGCGATAGAGTTCTTGCATCGCTTTAGTATCATCTGGTATATGTTCTAACACGTGATTACATAAAATGATGTCATATTCATTTTCGCCGAAAGGTAAATCACAGATATCTGCTTTTATATCTGCTAGCGGACTATTTAAATCTGTTGTGGTGTAGTCTAGGTGTTTGCTTTCGCGAAAGCGTTTATAAAAAGCCTGTTCTGGTGCAAAGTGCAATACTTTTTTAGGTGTAGAAAAAAAATCTGTTTCTCGTTGTAGCCATAACCAAAGCAAACGATGGCGTTCTAGCGAAAGGGTAGAGGGAGATAATACATTTTCTCTAGGGATTCCATATCCATATGGTAAGAATTTTCTAAAAGTCTTACCATCTATAGGATCTTCATAGCGACTTCCTTTTAAAAATAAAGCCATTATAGGACGTACCACATAACTCAGTCGAATGAGTAATGGTCTAGGAATCGCGTTTAGGAAAAATTTAAAGAGCTTTTTCAAGGGTTATAGTACTAAAGCTTCTTTTCTAAAAGGAGTTTCTTCGTCACTTTTAATCCCTAGAGTTTCATAGATGTATGCAAATGTAGATAGTAATTCTGGTTTGCCATCTATAATAGCTACATCGTGTTCAAAATGAGCGCTAGGTTTATTATCTTTTGTTGTAATAGTCCAGCCGTCTTTATGTTGTTTGATGCTTTTTGTACCCATATTGGTCATAGGTTCTATGGCAACTACCATTCCTTCTATAAACTTTTTGCCACGGCCACGACGACCATAATTAGGCATTTCTGGATCTTCGTGCATTGTAGCTCCCAGACCGTGACCTACAAGTTCACGCACTACACCATAACCGTGATCTTCTGTAAATTTCTGGATGGCATATCCTACATCACCTACACGGTTGCCTATTTTAAATTGCTCAATACCTACATATAATGACTGCTTTGTAATCTGTAATAGTTTTTTAACCTCAGGAGTTACTTCGCCCACTTCAAAAGTATATGCGTGATCTCCATAAAATCCATTTTTTATAGCACCGCAGTCTATAGATATGATGTCACCTTCTATAAGGGGTTTGTCATTAGGTATGCCGTGTACTACCTGCTCATTAGGACTCATACATAAGGTGTTTGGAAAATCATACAAACCTAAAAACCCAGGAATCGCATCTTGAGAACGTATATAATCTTCTGCGAGTTTGTCTAAGTATAATGTAGTGACACCCGGTTTTACTTCTGCGGCTAGCATTCCTAATGTACGAGATACGACAAGAGCACTCTCACGCATTATCTCAATCTCTTCTCTTGTTTTTTGTATAATAGCCATTACGTAGTTTCTATCTTTAAAATGTTCTTCAGTGGGAAGACAGATTTCTTTATGATACAAAGATAATAGAATGTTTTGTCAAGGCGATGCAATTTTATCGTTAGAAATGTGTGTTATAAAATGTTGTGGGTTGTGTTGCGCTTTCGCGAAAGCATAAAAAATCCCAATATCATAGTAATATTGGGATCATATCAAAGAATAGTTAGGTGTTTATTCGGTTTCGTAGGCGTGTTGATAATCTGCTCCAGAAAGTATTTTAATCATATCTTTCTCTAAGCTTTCTAACGGATATTCTACAATGCGCCCTAATTCGGCTCCATTTTTTGAGAAAACAAAAGTGGGAACATTTAAGATATTTTGATCTTTAAGTAATGCTTTGGGTTCATCTTTTTCTTCAGAAATGGTGATCACTTTTACAGTGTCACTTTCATAGTTTATCTCATCAAGAATTTTAAAAAAAGCAGGCACTTCTCGCTGGCTATCTTCACACCAGGTTCCCATAAAAATAGTGATAGATGCATCTTTAAGATGTTCTTTTAATGAGCCAAGCGAATTTTTATCTATCGTATGATCCTTATAACTTTGTATAAACCATTTGTTGTATGGACCAGATTCTAAAGTGTCTCGAGTAAAGGTGCCAAGTAAAATAGGTGCTTCTTCTTCAAGAACAGTTTCTTCTTCGATTATTGCTTCTTCAAGTTCTTTAGTAACTTCTTCGGTTGCTGTTTGTTCTTTACAGGCTACAAGAGCCATTGTGATTACAAAAAAGAGAATAGCTTTAGTTTTCATATGCGTGTTTATAGGGTGTGCCATTTAAAATTTTAATCATATCTTCTTCTAAACTTTCTACAGGGCGCTCTACAATACGACCTATTTCTTTTCCATCTTTTTTAAAGATAAATGTAGGTACACGTTTGATGTTTTTACCTTCTGTGTATTCTTTTGGGTTTTGCTTAGAGCGATCTACGGTGATAAGTTCAAGATCTTTTTCTTTAAATTTTGCTTGATCTAGAATTTTAAACATTCTAGGGGTTTCTCTTTTACTATCTCCACACCAAGTTCCCATATATGTGCTAACTGTAACTCCTTTTAGACCTTTGGTAATGTCTGCTATTTTATCTTCTTTTACAGTATAACTTGTATATCCTCTATTATACCACGTATCAAAAGGAGCAACTTCAAGTGCAGATCTATCTTCTTTTCCTAAAAGCATTGTTTTTTGTTTAGGAGCAGGTTTTTCTGGTGTAGCAGTAATTTTTGTTTCTTGAGTAGTTTTATTTTCTGTAATATTCTTTGTGCTGCTACAACTTGTAAATACACTAACTAATAATGCTAAAAGGTAAGCTTTTTTCATTTTTCTTAAAAGTTTAAATTAAAGGTACACAATCCATAACATCTGGTTTATCGACACCTAAAAGTTTAAGAACTGTAGGTGCAATATCAGATAAGATACCGTTGTTTATTTTTTTAATGTCTTTATCTACTAATATCACAGGAACGGGGTTTGTTGTATGTGCTGTATTAGGAGATCCATCAGGATTTATCATTACTTCTGCATTACCGTGATCTGCAATGATTATAACTGTGTAGTTATTTTTTTCTGCAGCAGTAACAATATCTTCTGTACATTTATCTACTGTTTCACAGGCTTTAATTGCAGCTTCCATAACTCCTGTATGACCTACCATATCTGGATTTGCAAAATTGAGGCACACAAAATCTACTTCTCCTTTTTGTATTTCGGGAACAATTTTATCACGTATTTCGTAAGCACTCATTTCTGGTTGTAAATCATAGGTTGCTACTTTAGGAGAAGGTGCAAGTAGTCTAGATTCACCTTTAAACGGTTCTTCTTGACCGCCAGAAAAGAAAAAAGTAACGTGTGGGTATTTTTCAGTTTCGGCTATACGTATTTGTTTTTTTTTAGCCTTTGACAACACCTCACCTAGTGTGTTTACTAGATTGTCTTTATCATAAATTACATTTATGTTATTGAAAGTGTCATCATAATTAGTCATAGTCACATAGTGTAATCCTACTTTTTTTGTTCCTTGTTCTTCAAAGTCTTTTTGGGATAACATCTCTGTGAGCTCACGACCACGATCTGTTCTAAAGTTGAAAAAGATCACTACATCTCCTTCTTGAACAATATGTGCTTCATTAGTATCATTAGTAATTAAAAGAGGGTCTATAAACTCATCTGTTTTTCCAGCATCATAACTATCTTGAAGGGATTGAGCAATATCTTTAGTTTTTGCACCTATTCCATTTACAATAAGGTTGTATGCAAGAGCCACACGATCCCATCTTTTATCACGATCCATTGCATAATAACGTCCTATCACAGAAGCAAGCTTTGCATTATGATCTTTAGAGAATGTATCAATATCACTTAGTAATGCTTTTCCAGATTTTGGATCTACATCACGTCCATCTGTAAATGCGTGAATGTATGATTGGGGTACTCCCGCTTTTTCGGCAGCAACTATCAGTCCTTTGAGGTGGTTAATGTGAGAATGTACACCACCATCAGAAACAAGTCCTAAAAAATGTATTGGTTTGTTGTTTGCTTTTGCAAAAGCAAATGCTTCTTTTAAGACCTTTTCATCTTTTAATGTATCTTCTTTTATTGCTTTGTTGATTTTTGCAAAGTCTTGATAGACAATGCGTCCAGCACCTAGATTCATATGTCCTACCTCACTGTTACCCATCTGGCCTTCTGGCAATCCTACATTTTCCCCGTGAGTGAGTAATTGTGCGTGAGGATATTTATTATAAAGACTATCTATATAGGGAGTTTGAGCTTGGTCTACGGCTGATACCTTCTTGTCAGGTGCCATTCCCCAGCCGTCTAGAATCATTAGTATGGTTTTTTTATTCATAAGGTGGTATGTATATTTAATAAATGAAATTTACATTATAGAGATATTATGTATATCTGTACAAAATAAATGTGCAGTAAATATAAAAAGAAAACCCCGCTAGAGCGAGGTTTGTTTTTATTTTAAGAGTATGATAATCATATTGCTCTTATTCTAATTATTACATAGTCGCAGGTCCTGTATAGCCATATTTTTTAATACTTTCTTTAATATGTGTAATGCGATTTTCTGGATCTGGGTGTGTGCTCTGAAATTCTGGTTGGCTACTACCACCGCTAGCAGCTTTAAGAATTTGCATAACCCCGATCATTTGATAAGGATCATATCCAGATTTTATCATAAAGAGAACACCAAGATCGTCACTCTCTAGCTCATCATCGCGACCATTTCCTAATAATATATTTTGCCCTATAGCATTCACTGCAGATCCAGCACCACCACCTACCTCTGCTCCAGTAGAAATGGTTTGCCACATAGAAGAGTTTGCAACACGTTCTGCACTGTGTTTACCAAGTACGTGACCGATCTCGTGACCTAAAACACCAGCAACTTGATCTTCATTTTGTAATTTAGAGAGTAGTGCATAAGTAATAAAAATCTGACCTCCAGGTAAGGCAAATGCATTTACTGTTTGCTCATCTCTAAGTAAATGAAATTCATATTTGTATGGCGTTTCTCGGGCCATAGAGTTATCTACTAGTTTTTTTCCTATTTGGTCTACAAAAGATTGTAATTGTGTGTCTGGATGAAGTCCCCCGTGTTGATTTGCCATTTCTGGAGCATATTTAATACCCATCATTATCTCTTCATCTGGAGTCATATTAATTGCTTGTACTTTTCCAGTATAGGGGTTTTCTTCTCTACTACTACAATTTTTAAAGAGTGCAAATCCGATAATAACTGCGCCTATTAGTAATCTTATTTTAAGGCCACTTCCTTTATTCATTTTGAAATTGTTTATTGTGTCTAAAATACAGAATTTCTTAAGACTATTTTAACAATTATCACACAACAATTTCTCCTTACATTATAAAACGCATAATGTTTTTATTTATAAAAAATATTGTTTTATAATTTTGATGGCGTTCGTTGCAAGGCTCTATATGGATTTTGTGTTAAATTTTTTGAAATTCATCAATTTAACGATGTATTTATTATATTAATAGTAAATATATTGTTAATTTTTTTACTATATTCACGTATTAATTGGTAAGCCAGTCTGGTAAGCCAGTAAATAAAACACTCAAACACTCATAATATTGTTATACAATAGCGATTCTTTTTTAAACTAAATAATCAAGAATAAACGTTTTTTAATTGATTGAATTAGCCGTCAAGTTATTTAAAAACTAAAAATGCCAAGAGGATACTCTAATCTCTCGGCATTTTTTATTTACATTTTTTAAATATAGAATATTTTCTATATTTATTTTACAGCAACTCTCCAACCATAAGAGTCTTCTGCTCTATTATATTGTATGTTGTTAAGCATATTTTTAAACTTCATACCATAGCTGTTTTCAGGTGCATTGAGTTTATGATTAACACCTTTATATCCAAAACTCTTAAATGGTACAACTACAGCTGCGGTTCCAACACCAAAAATTTCTTTAAGTTCTCCAGCTTTTGCAGCAGCAACTATCTCTTTTACAGCAACAGGGCGTACTTCTACAATTATACCAGCATCTTCTGCAAGTTGAATGACACTTTTACGAGTGATACCATCTAATATTCTATCATTATTAGGTGCTGTAATTAATGTATCTCCCAGACGGAAAAATACATTCATTGTTCCTGCTTCTTCTAGGTATTCGTGAGAGTTTGCATCTGTCCAGATAATTTGTTGATACCCTTCTTGTTTTGCAAGATCTGTAGGATAAAATTGTGCAGCATAATTACCTGCAGCTTTTGCATAGCCCACACCACCATCTGCGGCACGGCTATATTTTTCTGCAAATACAACATTTACTTCTCCAGCATAATACGATTGTGCAGGAGCAAGAATAATTAAAAACTTGTAACGATCTGATGGAGATGCAGATACACCTTCCTGAGTAGCAATAACAAAAGGGCGAATGTATAATGAGTTACCATCTCCAGGTTTAATCCAAGCGTCATCTAGTTTAAGGAGTTCTGTGAGTCCTTCCATAAATACCTCTTTAGGAAATTCTGGCATTGCAAGTCGTACAGATGATTTATTGATGCGCGCCCAGTTATCTTCTGGGCGAAATAAAAATACATCGCCATTATCATCTTTAAAAGCTTTCATTCCTTCAAAAACAGCTTGTCCGTAATGAAAGACTTTTGCACTTGGATCAATAGAAAGAGGTCCGTAAGGGACAATTTCTGGTTGTTGCCATTCTCCATTTGCATATTCGCAAGAGAACATATGATCTGTAAATACGCTTCCAAAAGCGAGATTACTAAAATCTACATCACCTATTTTACTGGTGTTGCGTTTTTCTATCCGAAGTGTTGATATTGTTTTCATAGTCACAAATTTAAGAATTTAGGCTAGTTGCCAAGCTTTTATTATATAATTTTACAAGGTTTAACCCAAAAAGTGTTAATTATGAAAATTATAGCAACAATATTCTTAATTATATTAACAATAACAAGTTGTAAACAAGTAGATTCTGAAAATACTGATGCTTTCGCGAAAGCGGAAACCATTTCTAATACTAAAAAAGAAGAAATATTATCTACAATACAAGAAGGTTATAAGCAATATGGAGCAGCTTTTAAAACTGATATTATCTTAACAAATGCTGAAGTAGCCGAAAAATATGCTTCGCTAAAAGAGGGAGACACTACACAGGTTACCTTTAAAGCTCCCATAAATGCTGTATGTGCTGCAAAAGGATGTTGGATGCGATTAGAGTTGCCAGAAGAACAAGTATTTGTAAAATTTAAAGATTATGGTTTTTTTGTCCCAACAGAAACTGATGGAGGAGAAGCTATTGTAAACGGAAAAGCATATCTAGAAGAGGTAAGCATAGAAGAGCTTAAACATATGGCAAAAGATGGTGGAGATTCTCCAGAAGAGATAGCAGCTATTACTGCCCCTAAACGTGAGTTGCGATTTATGGCAGATGGTGTGTTAATTAGTGGGAAGTAATTAATCTATACTAAAGAATTGAAACGAGAAATTATTACCACAGCAGATGGGTCAAAAACCATATATATTCCTGCGTGGGATGAACAGTATCACTCAAAGCACGGAGCTATACAAGAAGCGAGACACGTTTTTTTAAAAACGGGATTACAGCATTTTATAGATACACATCCTAAACAAAAAGAAATCTCGATACTTGAGATGGGTTTTGGAACAGGATTAAATGCCTTACTCACTTTTCTTAAAACCAAAGAAGACTTGTTATCTATAAATTATACAGGAATAGAAGCTTTTCCAGTATCTCTAGAAGAAGCGCGAGCAATGGAGTATGCCCATCAATTGGACGAAAAAGAAGCAGAGTACATTTATGAAACAATACATCTTTGTGACTGGGAAAGAGAAATAGAAATTTCTAATACTTTTAAACTCACAAAGCGCAAAGAGCAGTTTGAAGAAATACAGGATGTTGCATCTTATGATCTAGTCTTTTTTGATGCTTTTGGTCCTCGAGTACAACCTTCTTTATGGACGGAAGAGATTTTCTCAAAAATGTATACTGCTTTAAAACCTGGAGGAATATTGACAACGTATTGTGCTCAAGGAGCAGCAAGACGAGCAATGCAAGCAGTAAGGTTTACAGTAGAAAGACTACCTGGGCCTCCTGGAAAGCGGGAGATGTTGCGAGCTAGTAAATCTTTATGATTTAAATTTCTTATATATAAACCACTCTATTAAAATAACAGCTATAAACCCACCTAAGTAAGCAACCATATCTGCCCAAGAAAAGGAAGAACCTAGAATAATACGTAACCATTTTATACTACCAAGGCCTGTTACTTCTAGAAAAGAAGTAGCCTGCAACGCTTCTACAAGAATACCAATGAGTAAACTAATACTAGCCACTATTACTTTAGGTTTAAAATGATGAGATTTTTTTACAAAAATCATTATAAATGCATATACAAATGCGATAGCAATACTATCTCCTAGATAAGGACGTACAAAAGCATCGCGCACATAAAGTGCTATAAAAATTTCTACTAATAGCAGTAGTATAAAAACAATGATATATTTAGTATTAATTTTCATTATTTGGGACTTTTTTAATGCTGTTCATTCCGTAAAAGACTAATGATGTAATTGCACTATATCCTATAGTGACAAGCCAGGTTTGACTATTTTGAAATGGGTGTCTCACTCGCTGCCAAATATCGTATAATAATCCCAAAGGATCTTGAATGATATCCCAACTATTCCATCGTAAAAATCTACCTAAGTAAATCCCAAAACCACAAAGGATAAAGATGGAAATTGTGATAAGATTGATGTATTTTGAATTTACTTTAGTCGCAATGAGCATTCTCATATCTCTTACGGTAAGATAAAATAGAAAAAGTGCATACCATACAAAAGACATTAATAGTAGTAAATCATACCAGATAATGTCTTGGGCACTATGTTTTAAGTGCTGTAAATCACTTATCAAATATGGAGTGTTGGGTAGAAATAATAACCACATACAAGCGGTTGGAAGTAATATCCATAATGAGTGTGTTTCTTTTTTAAAAACCTGTAAAAAGAGTGTGATACCATAGGGAATCATTGCCAGAAAAAGATTCCAGACTAGAAATAGGAAGAAAAAAGAATGTGTGATTTTGATACGTACCATAAGTATAATGGCACAGAGCATACACCCTGCAAACAATATTTTAAATTCTTCTACTTTAGAATATATGAGTTTGTTCATAGAGTTTGTTTTTTATAAAAAAGGTTCTACAATCCAGAAACACCCAAATGCTAAAGGAATATTGAGTAGCATTAGAATAATGATGGTGAAATGTTCTTTACGATCTTCATAATGTATTATTGTATTTATAATCACTGCGAGTAATAGAATTATATGAATGATTACTGTTGGAAATAAATGATAGAATCCTAGTATTGCAAAATCGAAACTTTTTGTGATTAGATAGAGTATGGTAATCAGTATTCCAAAACAAGTAGAAAATGCTGTTAACGCTAAGGCTACCTTATTAATCTTATATTTGACTGTTTTGAATCTCATTTGATGTGATTTTAGAGTTTAACATTCCTTGAAGTGTTTTTTCTTGCCACGATTGATTTGATAATCGTTGTAGCCGTCGCTCATATTCGGTATCTATATATGATTGATTTGTGGCTTTTTCTGGGTTTGCTTTCGCAAAAGCATATAACAAATCGGCAGTATTGTCAGACATAGATAATAGATAAGGAATATCTGGATGTGCTACTTGATTAAGATTTTGTTTTGTGATTGTGCGATCCCAACTAAAACTTGATATTACGATCATAATGATAAAAGCTATACGTGTATTTGCCTGAATCATAAATAAAAAGTTGTGTTTTTTGGCAATTTTGAAATACGTAGTAACCATACCGGAAATACATAATGCGAGATAGATAAATACACCAATGCGTTTGTACGTAAGCCCAAAACCATCACTATATACATAGTTTTTATATGCTGTGAGTAAAATGATCGCTATGTTTAAAAAGATCCAAGCATAGGTGAGCTTTCTTAATTTTTTACTCTTTTTGTAAAAGTTCAGGTTACCTCTAAAGAGTATTAAAATAATAGTAATTGCTATAACGATAGAAGCTATAAGTGCTGTTACACCTTCGTGTACTGTTTTTGATAAAGTCACAGCATCACTAAGGGGGTTGCTTAACACATAACTCATATCTAGAGCAATAAATAAAAGTATAAGTACATTGAGCGCTATCATAAGAACGCTTCCTAAGAGTTGCTCTTTGGCAATTTTTTGCTCAATATGATCGTCTATTTTTCTTGCTTTAAGTAGGGTAGGAGCGTTACGATCTACATTTGTTAATATATCACACTCTGCTATTGAGAGTAAATTATTTACTAATAGATAGCCCATCACTGTAGTGATTACCCAAGATAGACTAAAGAAAGAAAGATCAATTTTTGATAACCAACTTCCAAGAATAGGATTTACAGATCCATATAATGCAATAAAAATGATGAGTATAGTAACAACTAGTGCGATGGTACCTATAATAAATCCTAGATTGTATTTTTTAGTAGAAGTTATCTTTTCTTTTTTGCTTGTTAATTGATGTATTGCTCCCACCATTAGTTGGTAAATTCCATTAAACCATTGTGCATATACACTATTCTTAAATCCAGAAATACTACCTGAAAAGATAATAAATGTCACTATCGAGGTAATAATAGATAGTGTTGAGTTTACCGAAAACACAAAAAATGAAGCAGCAAGATAGAGCCCAGCATTTATGTATACTTCTGGTCTTCTTGCTTTTTTATGAATCATAAAAACAGTTGTGATAGCAATTATTGCAAAGAGCAATATATTGATGCCTAAGTTTTGATTGTAAAACAAGGTGCTAAATAATAAACCTGACGCAATGGCGATGAGTGTCTTTTTCATATGTGAGCTATTTTAAAAGTAAATTGTAATTCTGAGAGGTTGTGATGTAATAATTTTAAAAAGTTGAGGTCATAAAAGCGATGTGCTTTCTTTCCTTCTTGATATGCCTTTTTAAATCTCTTTCTATGATCTATAAATAAAAGACCACCTATGGTAAGTACTGTAAATAGATAGAGTGATCGTTTACCGTTGCCAAAAAGATAGAACTGCATTACAACTTCTTCTGGCACAGTGATTCCTGCATTAGTGAGTACGTGATATACATCGTGATCTTCTAGCTGAGGTTCTGGTGTAAAATGATGTTTGAGTAAAAAACACCCTAAATGATAACCAAGAGTTTCCTGTTTATATCTAAGTAACTCCTTTACAGAAATACCCCACGGAGCGTCATTTTTGCATATCCATCTATATGGGATTTTACTCCATTCATATAATTTTTCTAGTAGTAAATATCTAAGTGTTTTCATAGTTTTAAAGTACTTTGTAATTCAAAGTAAAATAATTAAAAAATATATATTAATTGTTTCCTAGTAATTTTTCTAAGGCTTCTATATGTTTTTTAAAAGCTGTTTTCCCTTTACGTGTTGCGCTATAACTCGTGTTAGGTTTACGACCTATAAACGATTTTTGGACAACAATGTATGTTTCTTTTTCTAACGCTTTTGCGTGACTTGCTAGATTACCGTCTGTAGCACCTAGTAGCTCTTTTAATTCCTTAAAATCTGTCTTTTCATTTACCATCAAGACACTCATAATACCCAGTCTAATGCGATGGTCAAAAGCTTTGTTAATGTTGTTGATGATAGACATTTTTTTGGTTTTGTGTGTGTTTTACGCTTTCGCGAAAGCGTACTCAGTATTTACAACTTCTTATAAATTACGTTCATATTTATTATACATAATACTTCCATAAATTATATGGAAAACTCCAAAACCAAGCGCCCAAAAATACAATCCATATCCTATAAATTGTGTTGATACAAGGCCAATAATCACATTTGCAATGCCTAAAAATTTAATATCACCTAATGTAAATTTACTAGCATTAATAAGTGCGAGACCATAAAAAATAAGGGTAGTAGGAGCGACAAGACCTATGAGACCATATTGTAAAAGAATCACACAAAAAGCACCTCCAGTACATAATGGTATTGCAAAATTATAGATGAGTCTTTTTGACGAGCTGTCCCATATGCGTTCTCCTTGTTTTTTGGCTTTTTTTCTAGTTAAAATTACACCAGTTATAATAGCAGCACATAGCACTGTGAACCCTATTAATGCCAGTTTTGTGCCTGATGGATGTCCTACATATATATTAATTAATCGAGAGACAGGCGCATATTCTCGTCCTATTGTAGAGAGTTGCTGATCTCCCAGCACGATATATGCTGCGCAGGCTCCTATTAATGCATATATACCAGCGAGTATGCCAGACAAGCCACTTATGGACATAAAACGTGAAGATTTATTCATCATCGTTTTAATGCTGGCAATATCATCTAAATATTTTTTTGACTCCATAATAAAGTACTTTGAAATACAAAGTTAATATAAAGTTTTAGATATTAAAGTATTTTTTAGCTTTAATTTTTAAAATGGAGGAGGTTAGTGTAAAATAGATTTCTTATTGATTGTGATCTAGGTATCTAAATTTTATTCCATCTGGCAACTGATAAAATTTACCATCATTTTTCATTGAAAGATACATTTTACTACTTTTTTCTTCAGGATTCCAGCCATTTTTAGTTGCAAACAATATGGCTGTTTCTATTGTCTTTGGTCTTATCTCAAAATACCAATTATATGGATCTAAGTATAAGGTACGTTTTATTGATTTTTTCGAATGTATTCTAATATAGGTTTCATAAAAAAAACACTAGTTGAGACCGTTGCAAGGGCTTGTTTAAATAGGATACATTTTGTATCTTTTTTTTATGGAACTAGTACAACACTCCACTTTAGTCGATAGTATTTGCGATATACGTTCTCGTAAGATCAAACTTACATTTTTCACACAAAAAAAAACACTACAGCATAACTATAATAAAATATTTCATTTCAGAGCTGGTTTTAGGTTCAGTTACAAGTAACTGGAGTGGCTAATAAATGGCTATTTTTTAATGTAAAACCGACCTCTCTATTTAGTTTTAATTCGTCCTTTGCTATATCTGGATTATATTCAGTATTAAAAAATTTAATTTTAAGTGTTTTTCCATTTTTAATGGCTTCTTTAAAGGAGGTCAAAGCACCCTCATTACCTTCTATAAATGGATTTTTGAATTCTTGATCATCTATAAAAAAAACAATCATTTTTAGATCATTTGATTTAGAAGAAATAAAATCTACACCTCCCCATTTTCCATCTCTATAATTGTTTGAGTACTCTATTAAGAAAGATGGTTTTTTAGATACATCGTTACAATTAATATTGAGTCTAAGTACATAATCCTTATTTGAAAAATTTCCTAATAAGGTAAGTCCTTGAAATTTTATAATAGACCATCCATTATTTTTTATGTCATAAAACTCTTTTTCGGATACAGGTTGTTCATCAACAAGTATGCTTTCAGAATTTTGAGCACATAGGGTTATAGATACTAGAGCAAAAAGTAAAAAGAGTAGCTGTTTTTTCATTGTGATTTGTGATTGATGAGTGATAGTTATGTTATTTTTTTTTTATGTTTAAAATGAAGTTAATTTTCTAGGTTAGTTTCTTTATAAAATTACTGTCTCTGGAAATGAATATATTTTTCTTCACAATCATAGAGTTTTACATAATAATTCATTGAGTTTCCATAATTCTGGATAGTGAGTTCATCTTGACTAAAATAACACTCAACACCTGTGGTACGTTTTCTTTTTTCTTTTAAGGCTGCATATTTTCGTTCTTTTTCTTCATTTTCTTCAAATAATTCGATATCAAAATAATCTTCGGCATATTCTATATTTGTTAGATTTATGTATACATCTTCACCTCTATAAAAACTAATTTTTCCATCTAAGTTTCTTTTGTCAGAAGTGTACTTATAGTAATATTCTCCTTTTGATTTGTAAAAGGACAGTGTTAAGTTACAAGGCTTGTTATAATAACTTCCCGCAACGTTAGAAGGTAATGGGGCTATTACGGTATCTGTTTTTTTAACAAAAAATGCATATTCTCTTTTTGTAGTAGCATTCTCCCATCTTCCTATAATAGACGATCGGTCAATAATTGCAGTAATTGTTGCAACGGTGTCTTTTTTGTAATCAAGTTCATATAACGTTACCTTGTTCTCTTTTAAAGTTCCAATGATATCAATATCTACACCCGTTTTTTCATAAAAATAAAACCCTGATACTACTCCATTATTATTGTCTATATGAAATGAAATTTCTAAGCTAGTTCCTATTTTTCCTTTGTAACTTCCTCCTAACTCGTACTTTTTGTGTATTGTGTCACTATACTTTTTATCATCTTCTACTATGACAGATTGCTCTATAGGTTTAGATGTATTACTATCATTGACAGTCGTTTTTTTCTCCGAACAAGACATCAAGAAGATGATAATGAATAGTGGGAATATTCTTTTCATTAGAGATATACTTTTAAGTATAGCATTATAAGAAGTTAAATATACTATCTATTTTATTAGTAAGTAAAGTTTGTTTTATTTATCAAAAAAACCGTCAAAGTGTACGTTTTTAATGTTGTGAGTAGGTGTTCGCTTTCGCGAAAGCGTACTCCTTAAAATCTTCATTTTCTTAAGGTATTATTTTCTTACATTTGGGCTTCTTATATTTTAAGTAAATGATTACACATCTGAGCGGAAGACTTATTGAAAAAAATCCCACCTACGTTGTGATAGATTGTAATGGAGTTGGGTATTTAATCCATATCTCTTTACACACTTTTGGACAGCTAGGGACAACAGAGGCGCTTAAACTCTACACACACTTGCAGGTAAAAGAAGATAGCCATACACTCTTTGGGTTTATGGACACTATGGAGCGTGAGATTTTTAGATTATTACTTTCTGTATCTGGTATAGGGGCTAGCACTGCTCGTACAATGCTATCTTCACTAGATCCTAATCAAATTAAGCACGCTATAGCATCAAATGATGTGGCAACTATCCAGAGTATAAAGGGAATAGGAGCAAAAACTGCACAACGAGTAATACTAGACTTAAAGGATAAAATTCTAAAAGTGTATGATATTACTACCGAAAGTACTGTGCAGAGCAATACACACAAAGAAGAGGCGTTATCTGCTTTAGAGACATTAGGATTTGCTCGTAAACAAGCAGAAAAGGTATGTACTTCTATAGTAAAGGAACACCCAGATGCTAATGTAGAGCATATCATAAAGCAAGCATTAAAAAAATTGTAACCCTATTTTGAAGCCAAAAAATTACTTGAATTTACGTCATATATTTTTTCTGTGTGTTGTTTTCATTTTTATGGGAAATAGTGCTGTATTTGCACAAGACACAACACAAACTGCTCAAGATACTACAGCAACTACATTTTCTTTAGGTAGTTTATCACTTCCTAATCCTAGTAGCATCGTATCAAAATATACTTATGATGCTACACTAGATAGATATGTGTATACAGAGGAGTTGGGTAGTTTTAATATCTCATACCCACTTATTCTTACTCCAGAAGAATATCAAAGACGTGTGCGTGATGAGCAAATGCGCACATATTTTAGAGAGAAAGTTGTTGCTTTAGATGGAAAAACTGAAGAAGGAAAAGAGTCAAGAAAAAGTATCATTCCATCTTTTAACATAAAGAATGAATGGTTTAAGGATATTTTTGGAGGAGATGTAGTTGAGTTTACACCACAGGGATCTGTAGAGATGGATCTAGGAGCAACGTTTACAAGACAAGATAATCCAGCACTTTCACCCAGAAATAGAAATAGATTCTCTCCATTATTCGATCAGCGCATAAGCTTAAGTTTATTGGGAAAAGTAGGAGAAAGAGTTCAAGTGACAGCAAATTTTGACAATCAAGCTACGTTTAATTTTCAGAACCAGTTTAAACTTGAATACACACCAACAGAAGACGATATTATTCAAAAAATTGAAGTAGGTAATGTCACGATGCCACTCAATAGTGCGTTAATTCAAGGGTCTCAAAGTCTTTTTGGAGTAAAAGCAAAGCTGCAGTTTGGAAAAACGACCGTAACCGCTGTTATTTCTGAAAATAGATCAGATCCTAGAACTGTTACCGCAGAGGGCGGTGCAACTGTTCAAGAGTTTGAGATTCCAGCCTTAAACTATGATGAGAATAGACACTTTTTCTTATCGCACTACTTTAGAGATCAATACAATAGGGCTTTAGAAAATTATCCTTTTATAGATAATCAAGGAGTGCAAGTAACTCGTGTCGAATTATGGATTACAAATAGACAAAGCCTTACTACTAATGCACGTAACATTGTTGCAATACAAGACATAGGAGAGTCTGATGCTAGTAACATAGGTCTCGATGTTGTTCCTAATGGGTTTTTAAATACCTCTGCAGGAGCGTTTCCAGATAATAGTAATAATGATTTTAACCCTCTTGGAATAGATGATGCTACGGTGGCTTCTCAATTATCGCCCGCAATTCGTGACGTGTCAACAGTGGCACAAGGTTTTGGAGATGCAAATGTAAGTGATGGTACAGACTATGTACTTCTAGAAAACGCAAGAAAATTAGAGACATCTCAATACACATTATATCCAGAGTTGGGATACGTTTCCTTGAGTCAACGTCTTAATAATGATGAGGTATTAGGAGTAGCATTTCAATTTACGGCTGGAGGTCAAGTATACCAGGTGGGAGAGTTTGCAACAGATGGTGTAGCATCTACAGAAGGAGATCGTCCTGATGAAGACTTAGATGGTATTCCGGATCTAGCAGATGCAAATAGTCCAGTTGTGCGCCCAGATGAAGATAATGATGGTATTGCAGATGAAGCAGATGCAGATAGTAATAATGATGGTATTCTCAATGGTCCAGATGCAGATGATAATGGGATTTTAGATACGGTAATCCCAGCTGGACAGGTGGGAAGTCCTGTAAATCTTGTAGTAAAGATGCTTAAAAGTAATCTTACCAGTGTAGAAGAGCCTATCTGGGACTTAATGATGAAAAATATCTATCCATTGGGAGCTTTTGGTCTTGAGCAAGATGGTTTTAGAATGAACATTGTGTATGCAGATCCTTCTCCACTAAACTTTATAACTCCAGTAGAAGGAGCTCCATTACCTACCTTATTTGATGGTACAAACAATGAAATGCCATCAGAAGGATCTGATAGAGGTTCTTTAGAGTCAAATACATTATTAAGACTTTTTAATTTAGATAGATTAACCACCTTTGGAGATCCACAAACGGGAGGAGATGGTTTTTTTGATTTTGTACCCAATAGAACTGTTCACGTTCAAAATGGAAGTATAGTATTTACTACAGTAGAGCCTTTTGGAGAAACTCTATTTGACCTTCTAAGTATAGATGATGCATCAGAAAACTATGAAGATACAAGTACATATAATGCAAATCAAGAAGAGTATGTATACTCTTCATTATATCAATCTACTAAAACTGTTGCAGGTGATAATGCAGAGAAAAATAAATTTTTACTATCTGGTAGATACAAATCTACACAAGAGCAAGGAATTCCTTTAAATGCTTTTAATATTCCTCAAGGTTCTGTTACTGTTACGGCGGGAGGAAGAGTACTTACAGAAGGATTAGATTATACCGTAAATTATCTAGCAGGACGTGTGATAATTTTAGATAAATCATTAGAAGCGTCTGGTATACCTATTACAGCCTCTGTAGAGAATAATACCATTTTTGGACAACAAAATAAACGATTTACAGGTGTTAATGTAGAGCATAGATTTAATGATAATTTTATTGTAGGAGGAACATTTTTAAACCTTAATGAACGACCCCTTACTCAAAAAGCAACTTTTAGTTTTGAACCTATTAATAATACTATTTTTGGGCTCAACGGGAGTTACTCAACAGAGTTGCCTTTTTTAACAAGATGGGTAAACAAATTACCTAATATAGATACAGATGCTCCATCTAACTTATCAGTAAGAGGTGAAGTAGCATATTTGTTGCCAGGGCAGCCTAAAGGAACAGATTTTAATGGAGAAGCTACATCTTATGTAGACGATTTTGAAGGAGCTCAAACCTCAATCGATGTGAGTGGAGCATTACAATGGGAACTTTCATCGGCGCCAGTAGGTTTTGGGGGAGAACTTGCAAACGGAGATCTAAACTCTGGTTTTAGAAGAGCAAAATTAGCTTGGTATACGGTAGATCCTACTTTTTATACAGGGCAAAGACCTAGTGGTGTTTCAGATAATGATGTGTCGTTACCTGAAACACGCCGTGTGTTTAGAGATGAGATCTTTCCTGAACAAGATATTGTAGCAGGACAAACTCAAGCACTTTTTACATTAGACCTTGCTTACTTCCCATCACGTAGAGGGCCATATAATTTTAGCCCAGATGCGCAAGATGGTATTCTTTCTAATCCTGCTCAAAATTATGGAGCAATAACAAGACAATTAACCTCTACAGATTTTGAACAAGCTAATGTAGAGTTTGTTGAGTTCTGGTTATTAGATCCATTTTTTGCAAACGGAGATACTACAAATCCAGGAGGTAGTCTGACTATAAATTTAGGAAGTATCTCAGAAGATATTCTTAAAGATGGTAGAAAACAATATGAAAATGGTCTCCCTTCTGATGGGGGAATAAATAATACGACAGAAACAGCTTGGGGTAGGGTTCCTACAAATCAGTCATTGGTATATGCCTTTGATACAGAAGGACAAGAACGTACAAATCAAGATGTAGGTTATGATGGATTAAATGATGCTCAAGAAGCAATTGAGTTTTCTGGTTTTGCAGGGCTTGAAGATCCAGCTGGAGATAACTACACTTATTTTCTTAATAGAGATGGAGGGATTACAGATCGTTATTTAGATTTTAATAACCACCAAGGAAATTCTCCTGTAGAGGTAACACAAACAGATAGAGGATCTACCACATTTCCAGATGTAGAAGATGTAAACCGTGATAATACAATGAACACGGTAGATGCATATTTTGAATATGAAGTTCCTATCAATCCAGCCTCACTACAAGTAGGAGGAGATAATTCATTTGTGACAGATGTAAGAGAATTAACGGTAACTGCTCAAAATGGAGATGTGATACCAACGCGTTGGGTACAGTTTAGGGTTCCAATCGATCAAGCTACAAATGTAGTAGGAGGTATAAGTGATTTTAGATCTATACGATTTATGCGTATGTATATGAGTGGTTGGCAAGATGATATTGTGCTACGTTTTGGGACATTAGATCTTGTTCGTGGTGATTTTAGAAGATATGCTTTTACACTTGATCCAAACGAAACAACAGAGATAGACAATTTAGATAACACATTGTTTGAAGTAGCAGCTGTAAATATAGAAGCAAATGAAACACGTACTCCAGTACCTTATAATTTGCCTCCTGGAGTTGTAAGAGAGCAACTCAATAATAATAATAATAACATACGTCAGAATGAGCAATCTCTTTCTATAACGGTAAATAATCTTGAAGAACAAGATGCGCGAGGAGTATATAAAAATTATAATCTTGATATGCGTCAGTATAGAAATCTTAAGATGTTTATGCACGCAGAAGCGCTTGTTGAAGACGGAACTGATGGTTTACAAGACGAAACTGTAGTTGGGTTTTTAAGGATGGGTACAGATCTTAATTCAAATTTCTATCAGATAGAGTTGCCTTTAGAATCTACTCCTTTTGGAACAATACAATCAGATAGAGAAGCGATATGGCCATCTGCAAATGAAATAGATCTTTCGCTGGAGTTATTACAAGTGATTAAATCAAAGGTAATTGCTGGAGATGTAGAAGAAGATCCAGACGATATCACTTATTTTGACCAAGATGGTAATCGTATATTAGATGCTCAAAATGTTTGTTATGAGCCAGGACAGCTTCGTATTGGAGTTCAAGGATTGCCAAGTTATGGAGATATACGTACCGTGATGCTTGGAGTTAAGAATGGAAATCCTGTAACTACTCAGCCAGGATGTACGAGTGGCGAATTAGGAGCAGAAGTATGGTTTAATGAATTACGTCTTTCCGACCTAACAAGTGATGCGGGTTATGCTGGAATATTGAGTGTAGATGCAAATGTTGCAGACTTTGCAAATGTATCTGCTACGGGACGTATAAGTTCAGTAGGTTTTGGTAGTGTAGATCAAAATGCATCAGAACGTAGCCTAGATGATGTTTTTCAATATGATGTAGTTACTAATGTTAATGCAGGTCAATTACTACCTAAAAAATGGGGCGTACAGTTACCGCTTAATTATGCTATTGGAGTAGAAAGTATAACACCTAAATTTGATCCACTTTTTGAAGATGTAGAGTTAGATACAGTGCTTGAAAATGCTGTTTCAGACGAAGAAAGAGATAATATTAAAGACTATGCAGTAGATTATACAAAACGTCAAAGCTTTAATGCCATAGGAATTAGAAAAGAGCGTGTTAATACAGAGCGTAAGCCCAAACCTTACGATATAGAAAATCTTACATTTTCATACTCCTACAGCCAGACAGATCATAAAGATTTTGAAATAGAAGAATCATTAGATCAAAATATACGTTTAGGAGGTACATATAACTACTCTTTTGATGCAAAACCTATAGAGCCTTTCACAAAAAATGACTCACTCTTTACAGGAGAGTATTATAAATTTCTTAAAGATTTGAATTTTAATTATTTGCCATCTAACTTATCTGTGCAATCAAATATTGTAAGACAGTACAATGAGCAAAAATTTAGAGATCAATTTGCAAATGAAGGTGATATTGAGCTGCCTAAACTCTTCCAACGTAATTACCTTTTTGATTGGGGGTATGCGGTAGATTTTCCTATAACAAAGAGTTTGCGTCTTAATTATAGTGTAAATCATAATCGTATTGTACGTAACTATCTTGATGAAAATGGTGAGCCAGCATTTTTAGATACTGCTGGTCAAGAAATAGATGGTTTTGGAGTGTATAGCGGCTTTTTTGATGTAGGTACGCCAGATACACACTTTGGAGTATTACAGCTTAATTATGATTTGCCATTTGATAAATTCCCATTTTTGGAGTGGGCCACTGCGACATATTCATATACTGCAAACTATAGATGGCAAAGAGGCTCTCAGCAGTTTCAAGTGCTAGATGATATACCAGAGATAGGAAATAGTATAGAAAATTCTAACACACACGCTATTAACGGTGTGTTAGATATGGAAAAGCTGTATAAATATGTAGGACTAACTAAAAAGAAAAAGAAAAACTCAAAAAACACTAGATCGAGAAGCTTACCATCACCAGATGATGATAGAAGACAAAGTCGAGGTAATATAGGAAAAGAAGGAGACGATTCTAAAGAAGAACAAACGACAGGGCTAAGTACTTCAGATAAAGCGCTAAATACAGGCGTAAGTTTACTAACCGCTATAAAGCGTATTCAAGTAACTTATAATGAAGATCACGGAACATATTTACCTGGATATTTACCATCAGTAGGATTTGCCGGAACATTGAAGCCTACTGCAGGGTTTATTTTTGGAAGTCAAGCAGAAGTAAGAGAGCTAGCAGCTCGTAATGGATGGTTAACATTGTTTCAAAATTTTAATGAACAATACAGAGAGATAGAAAATAGAAATCTGGCAATTCAAGCAAGAGTAGGTTTGTTAAAAGATCTTGATATAGACCTTAACTTTAATCGTACATTTCAAGAAAATTACCAAGAAAATTATCGTATAGATCCTACATCATTACAGTATGAGTCACTTACAGGTAATAGTTTTGGACGATTTAATATCTCTACGATATTGCTAGGCACTGCTTTTGATGAAAGTACATCTGAGCAATCTGCTGCATTTGATGTTTTTAGAGAAAATAGATTAAATGTTGCAAACAGACTTGCAAATAGTTTCTATGGAGGAACAGAATTTGAAAGAGATGAAAATGGTTTTCCTGAAGGGTTTGGAAGAACAAATCAAGAAGTGTTACTTCCTGCTTTTCTTTCGGCATATACAGGGAGAGATATAGAAAAAACAGACACTAATTTCTTAAGATCTATTCCACTTCCTAATTGGAATATAAAATATACAGGTCTTATGAATCTTAAATGGTTTAAAGATAGATTTAAAAGATTCTCTATACAGCACGGTTATACAGCAGGATATTCTGTAAATAATTTTCAGACTAATTTAACATTTGATAGTAATGTAGACCGTAATCCCGATACAGCTCAGACAGATCAAGCAGGTAATTTTCTTGCTGAGACCTTACTAAGTAATGTGACCCTTACAGAGCAATTTACACCATTAGTGAGGTTTGATTTTGAAATGAAAAACTCACTTAAGATATTGGCAGAGGTAAAACGTGATCGAGCGTTAGGATTAAGTTTTGACAACAATTTATTGACAGAAATCAAAGGTAATGAGTACATTTTAGGTTTGGGATATAGACTTAAAGACTTAAGATTTGTTACTAGGTTTGGAGGTAAGAAACTCACATTAAAAAGTGACCTTAACTTTAAGGCAGATTTTTCTTTACGTCAAAACGAAACCATTCTTAGATATCTAGATATAGATAATAGCCAGACAACAGCAGGTCAAGATATATATAGTTTAAGATTTACGGCAGATTATGCATTGAGTAAAAATCTTACAACACTCTTCTTTTATGACCATTCTTTTTCGACATTTGCAATCTCGACAGCATTTCCACAAACTACTATTAGGTCTGGAATAACATTGAGATATAACTTTGGGAATTAAAAAAGGTAGTCTATACGCTTTCGCGAAAGCATAAAAATTACAATCTTTATACTTCTTAATAAATAAATGAAGAAAATAAGTTAAATAATACATTCAAACACAATTAAAATAATGAAAATACCAGCAGAATTAAAGTATACAAAAGATCACGAATGGGTGCGTATAGAAGGAGATATAGCTGTTGTAGGGATCACAGATTTTGCGCAAGGAGAACTAGGTGATATTGTTTATGTAGAAGTAGAAACGGTAGACGAAACTTTAGATAAAGACGAAGTTTTTGGAACAGTAGAAGCTGTAAAGACGGTATCCGATCTATTTTTACCTCTTTCTGGAGAGATTATTGCTTTTAATGAAGCACTAGAAGATGAACCCGAAACAGTAAATACAGATCCTTATGGAGCAGGGTGGATGGTTAAGATTAAATTCTCAAATCAATCAGAATTAGAAGAATTATTAAGTGCAGCGTCTTATGGTGAGCTCGTGGGTGCTTAAAATACTTCTTGGTCTTACTATAGTCTATACTATTGCACTTACGGTAGGGTCACTCGTAAAACCTGTTGAAATTGATGTCTCTGTAAGTCATTTTGATAAAATATTGCATACAGGTGCTTATGGAGGTTTGGCATTTTTGTGGTTATCTGTTTATCAGTTATATAGTTGTAGAAAGCGTATTTTTTGGTCTACAATAGGCAAGTATATTTTGATAATGGTTTTAATAACCATATTTGGAATACTTATTGAGCTATTGCAGGGAGGTACAACAGATTATAGAACTGCAGACATTTGGGATGCTCTTGCAAACACAACAGGTGTTTTGTTAGGAACTATAATATTTGTAATATTTTTTAAAAAATTTATGAAGTTAAAATCTAGAAATTAGTTTCTAAAACGAAATTTATTTTGTTATTTTAGCTTCTGTTTAATACACTAATTTATGGAACTAAAAAAAAATCCTAAATCAGATCTTCGTAACAGAAGTATGCTATTTTTTCAAATAGGTCTGATAGCGATCCTTGCATTAACCTATATAAGTATAGAATGGAAGACATATGATCGCTCTAATCTCGCAATTGGAGAGCTAAATGTAGATGATGATCTAGATGAAGATATTCCAATTACAGAGTTAAATACTCCACCACCGCCACCGCCACCGCCACCGCCACCAGCACCAGAAATTATTGAAGTGGTAGAAGATGAAGAAGATATTGAAGAAACTGTGATTGATTCTACAGAGACAGATGCCGAAGAAGAAATTGTTGAGGTAGAGGAAGTTGAGGTAGTAGAAATAGAGGAAGAAATTGCAGATGTACCATTTGCTGTAATTGAAAATGTGCCTATTTTTCCAGGTTGTGAGAAAAAAACTAACAATGCTGACCGAAAAGCGTGTATGTCTGAAAAAATTAGTAAGCTAGTAAATAGAAAGTTTAACACAGAACTAGGTAATGACCTTGGTCTTTCTGGAATAAACAGAATATTTGTGAGCTTTAAAATTGATAAGAGTGGATATATTACTAATATTCGTTCAAGAGCACCACACCCAAGACTAGCTTCTGAAGCAGAGCGTGTGATCAAGTTGTTACCAAAAATGACACCAGGTAAGCAACGTGGTAAAGCAGTAGGAGTATTATACTCTTTACCTATTACATTTAAAGTAGAAGATTAATCAATAGTTAATCTTACTAGATATAGAAAAGCCCTTCTTATAATTAAGAAGGGCTTTTTCTGTTTAAAAAGAAGCGATTAGACTACGTTTTAAAAAAAAGGTTTAAAAAAGTAAAGGGATTATCGTTAGATAATCCCTTTTTGGCTCACTTGTTGATTTGTTTTAAGAATTGTTCAACATTTTTAAAACTATATCTTATGAAAAATTCACAAGACAGTGCGAATGCTCGTCAAAGCAATGCGTACACAGCAACAAGAAAGCGCGAGGTAAATTTACGAAGAAATCCTACGCTACATTTTCAAATTGGGCTAATCTTAGCATTACTAGCATCTATTTTCTTTATAGAAATGCGAATGCCAGAAAAAGCAATGGTAACTCATACTATAGAAGAAGGTGTAGAACCGGTGTTTACATTAGATAATTTTGTAGTAGAAAAGCCAGTGGTAAAAAAGCCTAAAGTAAAGCAGGAGACTCCACCAGAGCAACCTAAATTTTTAGAAAAAGATCCTATTGTTACAGATAAACCTGAAATAATAGAGGCTATATTAGATCCTACAGAAGCTACAAAAGAACCTATGGTTAATCCTGAGGATGTAGATTATAATAATACTGTAGACGAGTTACCTATAGAGCCCACGATATTTAATTTAGTTGAAGAAGTGCCTTTGTTTCCAGGTTGTGAAGGATTATCTAATAATGCAGAGCGTCGTGATTGTATGAGTAGTAAAATCTCAAAATTTGTTTCTAAAAAGTTTAGAACAAAAAAAGGAGAAGGTTTAGGTCTTGAGGGTAAAAATCGCATTTTTGCCACTTTTAAAATAGATCAAAATGGGAATGTAACAGATATTAAAGCAAGAGCACCACACAAGAATCTTGAAAACGAAGCAAAAAGAGTAATAGAATTATTACCAGAGATGACTCCTGGGAAACAACAAGGAGTAAATGTACCTGTTTTATTTTCATTACCTATTTCATTTGAAATACAAGATTAGATTATAGCAAAAGATTACTTTTTAGATCCCGTTACTCATTAGTAACGGGATTTTTTGTGTCTAAAAACCCTATCTTTCGGGTATAAAATTCAGATCTGTTTTTATGCGTTACAAACTAGTAATTCTTTTAGCACTCATAAGTTTTTCTGTTAAAACACAAGTAGTGTTAAATGATTTTGAAAAATATCCAGTATTTCCATCTTGTCAAGAGGTTACTGTAAGTGATATCCCTAACTGTTTTAATACAACACTCATAAATTTTGTGATTACAAATTTTGAAGTACCTGCCATTACAGAGCGAGAAAAGTATGAAGGTAAGATGGTACTTCTTTTTGAAGTTACAGCAGAAGGAAAATTTAAGCTTTTATATACAGATGCCATTTATGAAGAGCTCAAAGCAGAAGCTCAGAATGTATTTAATAAATTACCGCAAATTGAGCCAGGTACTTATAATGCTTCACCTACCTATATGCAGTTTAGTCTACCTGTTTTACTCCCGCTTTCGCGAAATAAAATAGGAGATCTAGATACGATATCTAATAATGAAACTGGAGTAGAGGTATCACAGCCTGATACTCCCAAAAACCCAATGCAACAAGAATATGATCGTATTCAGAATGAGAAATTTGAAATAAAAAATAAATACGAGAGTGGTCTAAATATTCCTTTTTCACATCAAGTATACAGTCGTTTTGATCAAGAGCTTAATCTTGTAGGAACAAATTCGCACACAGCAAGCAAACCCTTTTTGTATAATACGGTAAATCCTTATTACAATTTTGAAGAAAAAAATAATGCATTAAAGAAAGAGAAGAAAACCTGGTTTGGTAAAAAATGGTCTAATGAACATATGGTTCAAATTCAAGGAGAAGACTATTGGATAACATTAGATCCAGCTGCAGACTTACAATTAGGAGTTGAGACAGATGATGCAAAAACATCTTCATTTACATATAATAATACGCGAGCAGTTTACATACAAGGAGGACTGGGTAAAAAGCTTAATTTCTTTGCAGCAGTATACGAGAGTCAAGGTCGCTTTGCCGAATACTTTAATCAGTTTGCTCGATCTTTAAGGCCAGATGGAGGAAATCCAGCAATTATTCCAAGTAGAGGGATTGCAAAATTAGGTAACAATGGTGATTTTGATTACCCTGTTGCCGAAGGCTATGTTTCTTATACTCCAAACAAATATTTCAACATACAATTAGGTCACGGAAAACAATTTATAGGAGATGGATATAGATCATTGTTGCTAAGTGATAATGCAAGTTATTTTCCATATTTTAAGCTCAATACTAATTTCTGGAAGTTAAAATATACTAATACCTGGACATCTCTTAGAGATGTGCGTCCAGAAGTTACAGCAGATGGAGCTTTTAGAACAAAGTTTATGAGTAATCATTATCTTAGTTGGAATGTAAGTAAAAAACTTAATCTAGGATTTTTTGAATCTGTTATTTGGGAAGACGAAAACGGAAGAGGCTTTGATTTTAATTTCTTAAATCCAGTGATTTTTTATAGAGCTATTGAGTTTTCTACTGGTTCCAGAGGCGGTAATGCACTTATAGGTCTCACTGGGAAATATAAATTTAATGATCGTTTTAATGTGTATGGACAACTCGTTATAGATGAGTTTTCTGGGAGAGATGTTTTTAGTGGTAATCAAAGTTACAAAAATAAACAAGGCTTCCAGCTTGGTGCAAAATACTACGACGCTTTTGGTGTAAGTAACTTAACACTTCAAGGCGAGCTTAATCAAGTGCGACCATATGTATATTCTAATAATGAGATCCAGCTCAATTACGGACACGCAAACCAGTCTCTGGCACATCAGTGGGGAGCAAACTTTAGAGAGTTTATAGCTATTGCTCGTTATGAGCACGATCGATGGTATGGAAGTGCAAAAGTAATAATAGGAACCCGTGGTTTTGAGATAGGAGACATTAATGAGGTGTATTATGGAGGAAGTATTTTTGGAAATGATGAAAACAGACTATCAGATACAGGTATTGCCCTTTTTCAAGGAAATAGAGTAGATAGCTTTTATGCAGATGTAGAGCTAGGATACCTCATTAATCCAGAAACGAATCTCAAGGTATATGTAAATCCTATTTATAGAGATTTTAATGCCGAAATTCAAGATACACAAGCATCAGATACAAATACATTATGGTTTAATATAGGTTTTAGAACAGATCTTTTTAATTGGTATTATGATTATTAATACATATATAATAATAGGTAGTGAGTTCTAAGTCGAAAAGGTTTCGCTTTTTTAAACTAAGTCTATTCTTTTAATTTTGATCTAAAATAATAAAAGCTTAATACATACTAATTGGTAATGTAATTATTCGAATTTAAGGTGTTTATGTTTTTTATTTCATATATCGAAGGTTATACCTTATAGGTGTAATCAATATCTATAAAAAAATGATAAAGGAAAAAATAAAAAATTTATTAGGTCGAAATAATCAATTAGAAATAATTCGACAAAATAAAGAATTAGAGTGGGCGCATATATACCACGATTCTATAAGAGATAAAGAATGGTTGAAAAATTTATCCTTAAATATAGGTAGATGGGCAGGTAATTATTCTTTTTTTTATGTGCTTAACCGAGTTTTAAATGATTATAGGCCAAAAAAAATTTTAGAGTTTGGTCTTGGAGAATCTTCAAAAGTAATTTCCACTTATCTAGAACATTATTTAATAAATTCTGATCATACTATAATTGAACAAGATGATAATTGGAGAAATCATTTTAATAATCACTTTAAGTTATCTTATCGATCTCTTGTTCATATTCTTCCTATACAGAATAATATTGTAAAAGGTTTTGAGACAAAAGGTTATAAGGGAATTGAAGAATATGTTACAGAAAAGTATGACTTATACATTGTTGACGGTCCTTTTGGATCAATTAATTACTCTCGTTATGATATCATTAATATAGTTAAGAAATTAAGTAAGAACGATGAATGTATAATAATACTGGATGACTATAATAGAAAAGGAGAAAAGCAAACATTTGTCGATTTAATAAAAATTTTCAAAGAAAAAGATATGGAGGTATATCAAAGTATCTATGAAGGGACAAAATCAGTAGCTGTCATTGGTACTAAAAAGTATCAGTTTATTAAAAGTCTATAGAAACCAATAAATATTTAATAAAGAGTTTATTGTCTTTTAATTAAAGACTAATCTTTTGTTACATTTTTGCCATAAATGAAAATAACTGATAAAGAAATACAAGCTGACTACAAAAATAGAATTAACCGAGTTTTTGAATTTATTGACAAAAACTTGGAATTAGATTTGTCATTAAACGTAGTTTCAGAAATTGCTTTTTTCTCACCGTTTCATTTCCATAGAGTTTTCAAATTTATTACTGGAGAAACTTTAAACGAATATGTAACAAGACGGAGAATTGAAAAATCAGCTTTGGATTTACTACATAAAAGTATCACTGCAACAGAAATAGCATACAAATACGGATTTAGTGATAACTCATCCTATTCAAGAACTTTCAAAAAATATTATGGAGTAAGCCCAACTGAATTTAAAAAACAAAACCCAAATAGACATAGCAAGATTCGCCACCTCAAAAGCAAGAATGGACAAGAATATCCTGACTATGAAAAATATATTTGCATCATTAATAATCTAAAAAAATGGATAAAAATGAATACAAACATTGAGGTTAAAGATACTCCTGAATTGAATCTAGCAGGAGTAACGCATATTGGAATAAATGGTGTTGAAAATGGCTTTGAAACACTTATAGAGTGGGCAAATTCAAAAGGCCTGTTGAAAGATCCAGAAGCTAAGATTGGTAGAGTTTTTTACGATAGTATTAAAGTTACAGCACCCGACAAAGTTCGGATGAGTATATTTTTAACAACAAATAAACCTTTCGAAGCCGAAGGCGAGATTAATAAATTAACTATTAATAAGGGAAAATGCATCGTTGGTCGTTTTGAAATCGCACCAAACGAATTTGAAAAATCTTGGACAGGTCTTTTTATTTGGATGAATGAAAACGGATACAAAAAAAGCATAGAAAACCCTTTTGAAATTTATCATAATGACTACAGAGAACATCCAGAGAATAAATTTATAGTAGATCTGTATATTCCTATTGAATGAACTAGATAAGAAAACAGTAGAGAAATACGTAAGCTTATTTTTGTTATATATTATTATGTGATTTATATCGATTTTAGGAAGGTGTAAACCAATTAATCAGTAGTATATTTGAAAAGAGATAGGTTTAAAACAATTAGTAAACTTGTAAATGATATATCCTAATTACAATTTTAGAAAACAATGTGCAAATTGTGATGATTGGTATGTGGTTGTAGATGGAGTAATGGGAGGTAAATCTCAAGGATCTATTAAGTATACAGAGACTAGTATTGTTTTTTCAGGAAATGTGAGTCTTGAAAATAATGGAGGTTTTACCTCAATTAGAACAAAAGAACACAATTTTGATCTCTCAAAATATAGTACAGTTATTATAAAGTATAAATCTACGGGTCAAGATTTTTCTTTCTACTTAAACCGATATAGAAAGCATTATGAGCCAAAATTTAGAATAGACCTTCCCATTACAAACAATCATTGGGAAGAAGTGGTAGTGCCTTTGAAACATTTTAAAATTGTAAAACTAGGTAAAGAAATAGAGGGCATTATCACACAGAACGATTTTGAGAGTATTATAAAGTTAGGTTTTATTTCAAATACAAAGGCAGCTACAGAGTTTTCTCTAGAGTTAGATTATGTGAAGTTTGAGTAATTTATTTTCAGAAGTATTTTTAAATAGCTACCATCTATTATACAACTATTTTTTACAAGATCGCTTTCGCGAAAGCAAACACTTGTGTAACAAACAAAGGCTTATTACAACTGTTATATAGAATGATAAAATTAGGACTCATTGCTATGGCACATAACTTGAAAAAAGTGACTCTAGCGATCTAAAAAAACCTATCCATACTTTTAACTCTTAACTAACAACTTTATAACTATTTTAACGTGAGTTCGATATAAAAATTACTGTATATCAATTAGTTGCAAAATAAATCAACTTACAAGCTTACTTTGATTATAAAAAATGAGTTTTAATTAACTAAAAACGTAAAAATCTGACTTACATTTCAATAAACAACAAGTAACAAAGACATAAAACACTTAATAATCAAATAAATTTCTTATATCGAACTCACGTTATTTTAAAAACTGATAAAAATAGACTCTCTAAAATATAAAAAACCGCCTAAATAGTTTTTAGACGGCCTCTTTTTTAATTTTATAATATAACGTTTATAAAGAAAAAGCTTCTTTTACTTTAGTTACATAATCAAGTTTTTCCCAAGTAAATAATTCTACTTCGATATCTTTTTTCTTTCCGTTAAAACTCTCAAAGGTCTTTGTGATTGTTTCATTAACACGACCCATATGGCCATATGCTGCTGTCTCACTATAGATGGGAGAACGTAATTTGAGTCTGCTTTCTATGGCAGATGGTCGCATATCAAATAACTCAGTTACTTTTTGAGCGATCTCACCATCTGTAGCATCTACATTAGAAGTTCCATAGGTATCTATAAAAATACCCATAGGTTCTACAACGCCTATAGCGTATGAAACTTGAACGAGTACTTCACTTGCCACACCAGCGGCAACTAGATTTTTTGCGATATGACGTGTAGCATATGCAGCCGATCTGTCTACTTTAGAAGGATCTTTTCCAGAAAAAGCCCCACCACCGTGAGCGCCTTTACCTCCATAGGTGTCTACTATAATTTTACGTCCAGTAAGACCTGTATCACCGTGAGGGCCTCCTATTACAAATTTGCCAGTAGGATTGATATGATATTTTATGTCATTGTTAAAAAGGCTAGCAATCTCTTCAGGTAAGTTACCAATAACACGTGGTATTAATATCTCTTTTATATCTCTACGAATGCGTTCTAGCATTACTTTATCTTCATCAAAATCATCGTGTTGAGTTGATACTACAATAGCTTCTATACGTTGTGGTACATTATCATCGCTATACTCTATGGTTACTTGTGCTTTTGCATCTGGTCTTAAGTAGGTGATTTCATCGTTTTCGCGACGTAAGTGACCTAGCGCTACTAAAAGTTTATGAGAAAGTTCTAAAGCCAGCGGCATATAGTTTTCTGTTTCTTTGGTAGCATACCCAAACATCATTCCTTGGTCACCAGCTCCTTGTTCTTCTTTTGTCTCTCGGTCTACACCACGATTTATATCATCAGACTGCTCGTGTATAGCAGAGAGTACACCACAAGAGTTACCATCAAACATATACTCACCTTTAGTATACCCTATTTTGTTAATGGTCTCTCTAGCAATTTTTTGAACATCTAAGTATGCACTGCTTTTTACTTCTCCTGCAAGTACTACTTGTCCTGTAGTAACGAGCGTTTCGCAAGCTACTTTAGAGTCTTTGTCAAATGCTAAAAAATGATCTATTAAAGCGTCAGAAATTTGATCTGCAACTTTATCTGGATGTCCTTCAGAAACACTTTCTGAGGTAAATAAATAAGCCATAAGCCTTTTTTAAAAATTAGTAGGGACGTGATTTGACGAGCAATAGATATAAACATAACACGTAAGAATGAGAAAAGTAAAAGATTCTGCGTGTTTGATTTTAGCCATTTTTTAAGGAGGTTGCAAGCAGTCAAATCTATCCTCTATATTATTACAATGCAAATGTATAAGGTTTAATAATTGTGTGCAAGGAAGATGGCATCGTTCATACTTCTAATAGATGATTTTTATAAGGACATATCCTATTAATGTGATGATTAGTAGCTGTTTGAAGTTTGTTGTAGGTTTTTTTAAAGATTGCTAAATGCTTGTTAAAGTTTTTAGTGTAATATAAGTGGTGTTTAGAGTAAATTAAGAAATATTTTCTATGATTATATATTAAAAAAGATAAAAATTCTAAATATTATTTTTTAATATTATTTTTTAAACTTTTTTTCTAAAAAATTTGGATGTTACATTTTAATTTCACAATATTTGTGCTCACAAAGTTCAACGACTTATTGAAATGTTATCAAGAAAGACCGAGGGAATGACCCATTGACGTCTTAGCAACCCTTTCACTTAGAAAGAAGGTGCTACATTCTACCCATATAGTTGATCATTACCAACTTTTTGAGGATAGATAACATCGCTTACAGCACTATGCTGTTTCGAGTGATTTTCTTATAATATTTTACATAATAACTCTCTATGGAATAGAGCAGCAATTTAACTTTTGAATATAATCTATGTGCAGAATGTATATAGATTTTAAAAATCAAAAAAAGAAAATGGGCATAATATATATGACACAAAAAGAGAATGTAGGAGTGACTATAGATGTAGAGAGCTTATCTATAGAGCTTACGACTATAGAAGATATCATATTTAATACTAAAATTACAAGTGTTTTGATGTAATAAAGTCTTGGGTAGCTTCTTTTTGTTTGCCTCTGAATAAGAAGAAGAAAAAGAAGTAATTCTAAATTAAAAGTTGCCAAAATTAATATGCTACATTTTCATCATATATCAGATTTTCAAACGCACGCAGGATATACTTGCCATCTTGATGTGAGTTATCGTTTATATGGACTTGAGTTGGGAAAAGCTCCTATTGTATTAGTAAATCACGCCCTTACTGGTAATTCTCAAGTGACTGGGCCAGATGGATGGTGGAGCGATTTAATAGGGCAAGAAAAGATTATAGATACACACTATTTTACCATACTTGCTATAGATATTCCTGGTAATGGTCACGCTGGAGATGCAAGTCATCTCATTCGTAATTACAAGCAGTTTAATAATGCAGATATAGCACGCGTACAGTATGAAATACTCAAAAAATTAGACATTTCAAAGTTGTTTGCAGTTATAGGGGGATCTTTAGGAGGGCAGATTGCTTGGGAACTTGCCATACAACACGCAGGTCTTGTAGAGAATTTGATTCCTATAGCTTCAGATTGGAAAGCGACAGACTGGGTAATTGCGCAATGCCGTATTCAAGATCAAATATTAAATAACTCTTTACAGCCCATTAATGATGCACGTATGCACGCGATGACCTTTTATCGCACACCAGCTTCTTTTAAATCAAAATTTAATAGAACTAAAAGAGATAATGAAACTTATAATATTGAAAGCTGGTTATTGCATCACGGTAAAAAATTATCAGAACGTTTTACATTAAGTGCTTATAAATTGATGAATCAATTATTACTTAGTGCAGATATTACTGCAGGTGTGACTAGTTTAAAAGATATAGCACATTATATAAAAGGAAATGTACATCTTGTTGCTATAGATACAGACGGTCTTTTTCTAGCTAATGAAATTTATGACACCCATATTGTATTAAAAAATGCTGGTGTAGTATCAACTTATAATGAGATTAAATCTATACACGGGCACGATGCATTTTTAATTGAGTTTGATCAATTATCAAAAATATTAGAACCTATTTTTAAAAAAGAGTTATGTCACAAATAAATATAGTCATATTTGGTATTGGTAATGTGGGAAGTACGCTCATTAAACAGATAGAAGCCTTTAATAAAAAGGTAGGCGCTACAAGAATTAATGTTTTTGCAATTGCAAACTCTACTCGAGCTTTATTTCAAGATGATATTATTTCAGATTGGAGTGTGAATTTTGAAGCAGCAGCAGATGCGTATACACTAGAAAATATATATGCATTAGCAAAGAATATAAAAGAAAAACAACAAGATCTAGAGGAACCTGAAAGGCAATTTATAGCTGTAGATGTAACCGCAAGTTCAAGTTTTATAAATAATTATATACCTCTTGTGGAGAATGGATTTCATATAGTGACAGCAAATAAAATTGCAAATACATTATCGTATGAGTTCTATAAAGCATTAAGAAAATCACTTGAAATACATAACAAGAAATTTTTATACGAGACAAATGTAGGAGCAGGATTACCAGTTATAGAAACTGTCAATAATTTGTATAACAGTGGAGAAGAAATATATAAAATTAGAGGTGTATTTTCTGGGAGTCTGAGCTATTTATTTAATACTTTTTCAAAAGAAGAAAAGAGTTTTTCGGAGATATTATTAGAAGCAGATGAGCTTGGACTTACAGAACCAGATGCACGTGAAGACTTGTCTGGAAAAGATGTTGCAAGAAAGCTATTGATTTTAGGAAGAGAGGTTGGGTTGATAAATGAATTTGAAGATGTTAAGATTCAATCCTTAGTACCAGATGAGTTGAATGGAGGAGTTACTTTATCTCAATTTCGCGAAAGCATAAAAAAGCTAAATCCCATTTTTGAGACAAGTAAATCAAGTCTTAAAGAAAATGAGGTGTTGAGACACATAGGTGAGCTCGATTTAAAAGCAAACAGCCTAGAAGTAAAGCTTGTTCAGGAGTCTAAAGACACTGCTTTAGGACAAACCAAAGGCGCCGATGCTGTCTTTGAAATTTATACAGCATCCTATGGAGATAATCCATTAGTGATTCAAGGAGCAGGAGCGGGAAAAGCCGTGACAGCTAGGGGAGTGTTAGGTGATATTTTGAGAGTAGGACAATATTTAAATTAAAGAATAATAATATGATTAACTACTAGTAATCTTTTTTCAAATAGATCTTAAAAGTTTAAGAAACGGTTTCTTTAGGAACTAAAATTAATTGTGATGAGTTATAAAAATCCAGAGACAGCGGCTATAAGAATACAAACAGAGCGTAGTCATAATCAGGAGCATTCTGCACCTGTATATCTTACTTCGAGTTTTGTGTTTGATGATGCAGAAGAGATGCGAGCTACGTTTGCCGAAGAGAAGCAACGCAATATATACAGTCGTTATACAAACCCTAACTGTGCAGAGTTGGTAGAGAAGGTTTGTGTGCTAGAAGGAGCAGAGGCAGGAACTTCTTTTGCAACAGGAATGAGTGCTATTTTTAGCACATTTGCGGCATTACTAGATGCTGGCGATCACGTACTGTCTGCACGATCTATTTTTGGAAATACACATACATTATTTCAAAAGTATTTTCCAAAGTGGGACATCTCACATACCTATTTTGATGTACACAATTTAGATTCTGTAGCGTCATTAATACAACCCACGACTAAAATCATCTATGTAGAGTCACCTACAAATCCAGCAACAGATATTTTAGATTTAGAGTTTTTAGGGACGCTTTCGCGAAAGCATAATCTCATCTTTATTGTAGATAATTGTTTTGCAACACCATACTTGCAACAACCTATAAAATATGGCGCAGACTTGGTCATACACTCTGCAACTAAGTTATTAGATGGTCAAGGAAGAACGATGGGAGGAATCACCGTAGGAAGTGAAAATTTGATTGATACAATATATCGATTTGCAAGAATTACAGGACCATCACTCTCACCATTTAATGCGTGGACAATTTCAAAAAGTATAGAAACACTTGCTGTAAGAGTAGATAGACATTGTGATAATGCATTACAACTTGCAAAAACACTTGAGGCACATCCTAAAGTAAAAAAAGTAAGATATCCATTTTTACCATCGCATCCACAATATGAGCTTGCAAAGAAACAAATGAAAGCTGGAGGGAATATTGTTACTATACAATTAGATGGAGATGTAACTACTGGGAGAAATTTTTTAAATGCAATACAGATGTGTTCTCTCACGGCAAACCTGGGAGATAGTAGAACTATTGTAAGTCACCCAGCGAGTACAACACACGCAAAGCTGCATCCAGAAGAAAGAGCACAAGTAGGTATTGCAGATAGTTTGATACGCATTTCTGTAGGTTTAGAACATATAGAAGATATACAACAAGACATTATTCAAGCATTAGATACTTTAAAATAATTATGAATGCATCTTTAAGAAAAGCTATTTCAGAAAGAATCCTTGTACTCGATGGTGCAATGGGAACAATGCTACAGGCTTATAACTTTACAGAAGAAGATTTTAGAGGAGAGCGTTTTAAAGATTTTCATTTGCCTGTAAAGGGAAATAATGATCTATTGAGTCTCACTCAACCAGAAGCAATTGCAGAGATACATAGCAAGTATTTTGCAGCGGGAGCAGATATTGTAGAAACCAATACATTCTCAGGAACAACCATTGCTATGGCAGATTATGAGATGGAAAATATTGTGTATGATCTCAATTATGAATCTGCAAGGATAGCAAAAGAAGTAGCTGTTGTTTTTACAGAAAAAGAACCTCATAAACCTCGTTTTGTAGCAGGAAGTATTGGGCCCACCAATAAAACAGCAAGTATGTCTCCAGATGTTAATGATCCTGGATATAGAGCTGTGAGTTTTGATGAGCTGCGCGTTGCATATAAACAGCAAGTAGAAGCATTAATAGATGGTGGCGTAGATATTTTATTGATAGAAACGGTATTTGATACATTAAATGCAAAAGCAGCACTGTTTGCAATAGAAGAAGTAAAAGAAGAGCGAGATATAGATATTGCTGTAATGATAAGTGGTACAATCACAGATGCTTCAGGAAGAACACTATCTGGACAAACCGCAGAGGCTTTTTTAATTTCAATAGCTCACATTCCGTTATTGTCTGTAGGTTTTAATTGTGCTTTAGGAGCAAGTCAGTTGCAGCCTCACCTGGAAGCCATAGCGAGTAAAACAAGTTATGGTATTTCTGCACATCCCAATGCAGGATTGCCCAATGCTTTTGGAGAATATGACGAGACACCAGAACAAATGGCTGTTCAAATTAAAAAATACATAGATAAAAACTTAGTAAATATTGTAGGGGGTTGTTGTGGTACAACACCAGAACATATTGAAGCAATTGCAGCATTAACAGTAGGTATAACTCCTAGACCTCTTTCTTTCTAATGATAACTATAGAGCAAAAATATCTTAAACTATCAGGCTTAGAGCCACTTATTGTTACTCCAGAAAGTAATTTTATAAATGTAGGTGAGCGCACTAATGTTGCGGGTTCTAAAAAGTTTTTACGTCTCATAAAAGAGCAAAAATTTGATGAAGCCTTATCAGTGGCTCGTGACCAGGTAGAAAATGGCGCTCAGATTATCGACATTAATATGGACGATGGTCTCATAGATGGTAAAGAGTCTATGGTGCGTTTTCTAAATCTTGTGATTGCCGAACCAGATATCTCTAGAGTACCTATTATGATAGATAGCTCAAAGTGGGAAATCATAGAAGCTGGATTACAAGTAGTACAAGGAAAGTGTATCGTAAACTCAATAAGTCTTAAAGAAGGAGTAGAGCAATTTAAAGATCAAGCAAAAAAAATAAAAAGATATGGAGCTGCCGTTATTGTAATGGCATTTGATGAGGTAGGGCAAGCAGATACTTATGAAAGACGTATAGAAATAGCAAAACGCTCGTATGATGTCTTAGTCAATGAAGTACATTTTCCTCCAGAAGATATCATTTTTGACCTTAATATTTTTCCTGTAGCAACAGGAATGGATGAGCATAAACGCAATGCCATAGATTTTATAGAAGGTACACGATGGGTACGTAACAACTTGCCTCATTGTCACGTGAGTGGTGGTGTGAGTAATGTTTCTTTTAGCTTTCGCGGAAACAATACAGTACGTGAAGCAATGCACTCTGTTTTTTTATACCACGCTATAAAAGCAGGAATGAATATAGGGATTGTAAACCCTTCGATGTTGGAAGTTTATGACGATATTCCTAAAGATCTTTTAGAATATGTAGAAGATGTTATTCTCGATAGAAGGGATGATGCGACAGAACGATTACTGGATTTTGCAGAAACAGTAGGCCAAAAAGTAGCTAAAGAAAAAGAAACCGAAGCTTGGCGTGAAGAAGATGTGCAAAGCCGCATTACAAGAGCTTTAGTAAAAGGAATAGATGCATATATTATAGAAGATGTAGAAGAAGCACGTCTATCTGTAGAAGCACCTATACGAGTAATTGAAGGTCATTTAATGACAGGGATGAATGTTGTGGGAGATCTCTTTGGGAGTGGTAAAATGTTTTTACCTCAAGTAGTAAAAAGTGCTCGTGTGATGAAAAAAGCAGTAGCATATTTACTCCCATATATCGAAGAAGAAAAACTTAAAAACGGAACGTCAAATATAAACCAAAGTGCAGGCAAGATATTAATGGCCACTGTAAAAGGAGATGTGCACGACATAGGTAAGAACATTGTCTCTGTAGTACTTGCTTGTAATAATTATGAGATTGTAGACCTTGGCGTGATGGTGCCTCCAGAAAAAATTATAGAGACAGCCATCGAAGAAGATGTAGATATTATAGGGTTAAGTGGTTTGATCACACCATCATTAGACGAGATGGTATATCTCGCAAAAGAGTTACAACGTCAAGATATTGATATTCCTATTTTGATAGGTGGCGCAACAACAAGTAAAGCACATACGGCGGTAAAAATAGATCCGCAATATGAAAATGCGGTGGTACACGTAAATGATGCGAGTAGAGCTGTAACCGTTGTTGGAGATTTATTGCAAAAAGATACAAAGACAACCTATAAAAGCAAATTGAAGGAGGAGTATAACCGCTTTCGCGAAAGCTTTAATTCAAGACAACGCGTTAAAGAATATTTAACGATAGAACAGGCTAGAGCCAATAAATTTCCTATAACATTTAAAGCCGAAGATATTGCAAAGCCTAACAAATTAGGTGTTCAAGTAATAGAAGATTTTGATCTTAAAAAATTAGAACCATTTATAGATTGGAGTCCGTTTTTTAGAAGTTGGGATTTACACGGTAAATATCCTAATATACTTACAGATGAAATAGTAGGAGAACAGGCTACAGATCTATTTGCAGATGCTCAAAAAATGCTTCGTCAAATTTTTGATGAGCAATGGCTCACTGCAAAAGCAACATTTGGACTCTTTAAAGCAAATACAAATACTCAAGATGATATTGTATTGAATGTATCAGAGTCAGAAGAATATACCTTTAGAACACTACGCCAACAATCTCGTAAAGCAAAAGGAAAACCCAATATTGCGCTGTCAGATTTTATAGCTCCTATAGACAGTAATATACAAGATTATATGGGTGCTTTTTGTGTCACTACCGGTTTTGGAACAGCAGAAAAAGCAAAAGAATTTGAAGAAGCTTTAGATGATTATAACTCGATTATGATTAAAGCACTAGCAGATCGTCTAGCAGAAGCATTTGCCGAATATTTACATAAAGAAGTGCGTACCAAACATTGGGGCTATGCTAGTGATGAAGCTTTAGAAAATAGTGAGTTAATTAAAGAACAATATCGAGGTATACGACCTGCTCCAGGATATCCAGCCTGTCCGGACCATTTAGAAAAAGAGACTATCTGGAAGTTGTTAGGAGTTAAAGAATCTATAGGTGTTGTGCTCACAGATAGTTTGGCAATGTGGCCAGCAGCCTCGGTAAGTGGGTATTATTTTGGACACCCAGAAGCTCGTTATTTTGGATTAGGAAAGATAAAAGAAGATCAAGTAAAGGACTATGCAGCGCGTAAGGATATCGCTTTCGCGAAAGCGGAAAAATGGCTCGCTCCAAATATAGCAGATTA
>CALKZS010000006.1 GCA_938002835.1 uncultured Dokdonia sp.
AGATTCAAAGTAGCGCGTACTTTTGGAGGGATAAAACGATGGTTTAATGGAGCAACGGCAAGATATAGAGGCATCAAAAAAATGCACACTCAAAACCTAATGGAGGCGATGTCTTATAATTTGTATAGAAGCCCAGGGATACTTGCGTCTAATTCTAAAAATTAAGAGAAAATGAGCTTTAAAAACACTCATTTATGCCCTAAAACTAAAATGAAATCGAAAAATCGACTAAGTTTTGAACAAAAAATATAAAAAACAAGAAACCTCCTAGTCTAACTAATCTTTTGCAACGGTCTCATATTATAGGATATTCAAATGAAGAGATTAAAGTGGGAGCAAATTAGTATTGAATTATAGGTTTGCGCATATTTGCATAGATCACTATATACCAAACAAAAAGTCTTATAAAAACATTACAGTTTTTCAAAAACCCCTAAAAATGCGCACATTAGTCATAGGAGATATACACGGAGGATTAAAAGCTTTAGAGCAAGTACTAGCTATGGCAAATGTCACTATAGATGATCATCTCATCTTTTTAGGAGATTATGTAGACGGATGGAGCGATAGTGCTAATGTAATTGCCTATTTAATGGCACTATCAAAACGACAAAAAACCACTTTAATTCGAGGGAATCACGATGACCTTGTACAGCAATGGTTAGAAGGAAAGGAGATGTCTTCAAAATGGTTAAAACACGGGGGGCAAAGTACGATAGATTCATATAAAAATTTCACCCAAGAAGACATAGAAACTCATATTGCATTTTATAAAACCTTTAAAGACTATTATATAGACTCAAAAAACAGGATGTTTTGTCACGCAGGATTTCAAAATATAAATGGGCCAGAACACGAGTGGTATAACACTGCTTTTTTCTGGGATAGAACTTTGTGGGAAATGGTATGTGCTATGCGAGAAGATCTTACTCCAAAAGATCTATTATACCCTAAACGATTAACGTTATTTAGAGAGATTTTTATAGGTCATACTCCTACCACACGCATTGATAAAACCACTCCTGTAAATAAAGCGAATGTCTGGAATCTAGATACTGGAGCCGCTTTTAAAGGACCACTTACAGTTATGGCCGTAGACACTAAAGAATTCTGGCAAAGTGAACCTTTACCTTTATTATATCCAGACGAAAATGGACGTAATTAAAAAAGACGCTTTTTCTGCTATTTATTTAGCAACAACCTATTAGTAGTATGCTCATTTTTAATACTTCCCGTATCTTTATCTCAAATAGATACAATGAATTTTAGCGCTAAGCCACACATTGCGAGGTGGTTTATTATCATAACCTCTTTAATTATTACCACACTTATTTTGTGGAATGTCTCGTTGTTTTTTAACCAGCTTAAAGATGCAGAGCGATCTAAGGTTGAGGTGTATGCTGCGGCACATCGAGCATTTTCAAAAACAAATGATGTTAGTTTAAACCCTAAGGATAGAGAAGCGCGTATTCTTTTGAACGAGCTCACATCGTTACAAACCTTTATTATTATTGAAAATGAGACTATTCCTATACTTGTATATAACTTAGAGGATGAAAACTATCAACCCAATAGTGTTTTAAATGCCAAAGAATATACACAAGAAGATTTTGAAGCACTTGCACAAAAATTTGCTTTAATAAATGAACCTATTACTCTAGGTTATGATGGAGTGGATAGTCAGATTTTATTTTATGGTAATTCAGATACCCTAAGTCAGATCAAATATTTTCCTATTGCACTCATTGTGATTGTAGTGTTATTCTTAGGAGTTATTTATTTTTATTATGTATCGTCTAAACAAGGCTCGCAAAGTTTACTCTGGGCAGGAATGGCAAAAGAAACAGCTCACCAGATAGGAACGCCTTTAAGTTCACTAGTAGGATGGACAGAGATTCTCAAAACAGAAAATGTAAATCCAGACTACATTGCAGAGATGACTAAAGATATTAATAGACTAGAAACTATTACAAATCGTTTTAGTAAAATAGGATCTATTCCAGATTTACAAAAAGTAGATATCATTGCAGAGACTCAAGAAGCATATGATTATTTAAGTAAGCGCAGTGCAAAGTTTATCGATTTTAAATTAGATATGCCTCAGGGACCTTTACCAGTAATGCTCAATAAAGAATTATATGGGTGGACGTTTGAAAATCTAGTAAAAAATGCCATTGATGCTATGAAAGGAAAAGGGGCTCTCACAGTAATAATAAGTAGAGACACTCGTTTTGTAAATGTAAAAATAACCGATACAGGAAAAGGCATCCCAAAATCAAAATTTAATACCATCTTTGAACCTGGTTATACCACCAAAAAACGGGGCTGGGGATTAGGACTCTCTCTAGCAAGACGTATTATAGAAGAGTATCACGATGGCCGTGTTAAAGTATCACATTCTGAGATAGATAAAGGAACTACAATGCAAATTTCTCTAAAAATTGTGGAGGAGTAACGAGGTTTTTCTTTAGTGCGGTTGCCATTTAATTACTTGTTTCCCATTTTTAAGATAAGATTGATTATTAACTGATGTTACGCACCGAATTATTAACTTA
>CALKZS010000007.1 GCA_938002835.1 uncultured Dokdonia sp.
TTTCTTTACGTGAGACCGTCTTGACTTTCTTATGTCAAACTCGTTTCTGAAAAAAAAAATGAGACTCTCATCTCAATTACAGTTATGTTGCTCCTAATTTATTTACTAAATTGTATCCCGAAGCAACGCAGGACACACTACAAACCTCAACACAGTATAAACGCAATAGCGGTTTAAGGCTTAACTTGAACCTCTATTGCCTTATTTTAAGTTTTAATTTTATTTCAAAGGCCTGTATTTATCATCCCGCTACTACCTTTATACAAAACCGTTATCCACAATTTATGATAAGTTTTCGAACATACTTAATCATCAATTCACAGCCATCCAAAAGTTTTGTGATTTACGTCTTAAATTATCTTGACCCGCAGTAAACAGGTTATTATTTTAGATTTAGCTAGAAAATAAGTCTGTTTGAAAGATAACCTTTGTTTGTGGTTTTCCTCGAACCCTTTTAGCTCCTTCCCCTACGTGATTGCAGGCGTAGTCTAATGTGAGGTAAAAACTCAAACAGATTCTAATTTTTTCTGCAAAATTAGAGAATGCATATTTTTTCTTAGCTACGGTTCTTTCGATGAGCTGAAGCAATAGATAGGATATTAACGCAATATATATCTGTGATTTTACAGCATTTTCACTAGTGCCTACAAAGGTTTTAATTTGTAAGTTTTGTTTGATAGCCTTGAAAAAAGATACAAAATGTATCCAATTTAAACAACCCCTTGCAACGGTCTCATTTTGAAGGATATGATGCTTCGGGAAGTGGGTCAAGAGATGAGTTTGCTATTGATAATATTGTATTAGAAGGGAACTAATATCCTTTAATAGATAAATTTTAAAAAGAGACTGTCTGCATTAGACAGCTTCTTTTAGTTTATATTAGATCTTATGAAACTTATTTCACAGTTAATAATTGTGTTATCTATAATATCTTGTTCAAAAATGAAAAAGTCTTCAAATTCTAAAGTTCCTATTATCATAGCTCATCGTGGAGCACAGTATATATATCCAGAACATACAATAAAAGGATATAAAAAAGCAATTGAGATAGGAGCAGATTATATAGAACCAGATTTAGTATTAACAAAAGATGGGGTTTTTGTTGCGAGACACGAACCTTTTATTTCTGGAACTACGAATGTGAAAGATATACCTGAATTTGCTCATTTAAAAACAACAAAAGTATTAGATGGGATTGAGGTGACAGATTGGTTTGTATCAGACTTCACCCTTAAAGAGTTAAAAATATTAAAAGCAAAGCAATCTTGGGATAATAGATCAAAGGCGTATGATGATAAATTTGAAATACCAACTTTTGAAGAAATCATAGCACTTGCAAAAAACTTTAAAACCGCTAAAGGAGATCCTGTAGGTATCTATCCAGAATTAAAGCACCCTACTTTCCATAAAGATATAGGACTTCCTATGGAAGATGTATTTTTAGAACAACTCGAAGAAGCTCATTTTAATAACAAAGAAGCAGCAATATATGTACAGTGTTTTGAAGTAGGTTCATTGCAATATATACATTCAAAATCTACAGTGAAGTTAATACAACTTTTGGGGGCTTCTGGAATTAACAAAAATGGGAGCTTACGATTTACAAAAGAAGATGGAAGCTATGACCCCGAAGGGCAACCTTATGACTTTGTGGTAAAAGGAGATAATCGAACCTATGAGTTTTTTGCTACAGAAGAAGGGATGAAATTTATGGAAGCATATGCAACTGGTGTAGGTCCTTGGAAACCTTTTATTGTTCCTATTACTAATAATGATAATATACCAAGGGAGATATTACACCCCACAGATTTCATAAATCTTGCTCATAAGTATCACTTAGAGGTACATCCATATACCTTTAGGAATGAAGATACAAAGTGGACTACTAATGAGGAAACTGCGAGTGAATATCAACTTTTTTTTGAAGCTGGTGTAGATGGCCTTTTTAGTGATTATACTAATGAAGCTGTAAAAGCTAGAGATGCTTTTATAAATAAAGATTGATCACAATCTTTTGATTACGATCAATCAATCATATAATTTTATTCCTCCCATTCAGTATGAAAAATGCCCTCACGATCTAGTCGCTCATAAGTATGTGACCCAAAGAAGTCACGTTGCCCCTGTATTACATTAAGTGGTAGTCTAGATGAAGTATAGGCATCAAAATAAGTGAGAGAATTAGATAACCCAGGTAGCGGAATTCCATTTGTAGCGCCATAAGAAACAAGCTCTCTCGCCGAAGCTACCGTTCCTTTTATTTTCTCAATAAAAGAGGGAGATAATAATAAATTAGGCAATTTAGGGTTTTCTTGAAATGCTTCTGTAATATCTGCTAAAAGTCTTGCTCGTATGATACATCCAGCACGCCATATTTTTGCAATTTCAGCAATATCGAGATCGTAGCCATATTCTTTAGAAGCATCTGCTAGTTGATGCAGTCCTTGAGCATAAGTAACAATAAATGAAAAATATAATGCCTCTTCAGTAAGTTTTGTTAGTTTATCTTTTGCAATGGTAGTCACTTCTGGGCGGTCATATAATGCATCTGCTTGCACACGTTCTTCTTTGAGGGCAGAGATTTCGCGCATACTCACAGCAATGTCTATAGATGGAACAGGAATACCCAGATCCATTGCATTTTGGGAAGTCCACTTTCCAGTGCCTTTTTGTTTTGCTTTATCTAATATCTGATCAATGAGATCTCCATTAGTAAGAGCGTCTTTTTTTACTAAAATTTTTGAAGTAATTTCAACTAAAAAAGATTGAAGACGTCCATCATTCCAAGATTTAAACGTATGGTGCATTTCTTCATTAGAGAGATTTCCTGCTTTTTTAAGTACATCATAGATCTCAGAAGTGAGTTGCATTAACCCATATTCAATACCATTATGTACCATTTTTACATAGTTTCCTGCAGATTTTGGTCCTAGATATGCCACGCAAGGTTCTCCTTCATATTTTGCAGAGACTGCTTCAAAAATGGGTTGCACGGCAGCATATCCAGCTTTAGATCCGCCAGGCATTATGCTTGGTCCTTTGCGAGCGCCTTTGGCACCTCCAGAAACTCCTGCTCCAAAAAAGTGTATTCCTTTTTCAGATAAATAAGCTTCTCTTCTGTCGGTATCTGTAAAGAAAGAGTTTCCTCCGTCTATAATAATATCTCCTTTGTCTAAATGCGGTAATAATGATTCTATCACAATGTCTACTACCTTCCCAGCAGGAACGAGCAACATAATTTTGCGTGGTGAGGATAACGCTTTCGCGAAAGCGGAAACATCTTCAACTGCATTTACACGATCTGTATTGCCGCCTTCATCTATAAGAGCCTGTACTTTTTCTGTATCGAGATCGTTACCCATAGCGGTAAACCCATTATCTGCTACATTTAAAATAAAATTGCGTCCCATCACGCCTAATCCTACAAGGCCAAAATCATATACATTCTCCATAAATAATACATTATAAGCGGCTTATTGGTTATGCCTTAGTGTGCCGTAAAAATAACAGAAATAATCTATTTTCTTTACTAGATTGCTAAGAAGTACATAGGGCAGGAGTTTATAATTTTTTATTTTTGCGATATCTAAAAAACACTATGTATTATGCCAAAAACTGAAAGTCAATTATTAGTCATTTTTGGCGCATCGGGAGATCTCACTGCCCGAAAACTTGTTCCGGCACTCTATAAATTGTATAAAGACAATCATTTACCTGAGCATTTTGTAGTGTTAGGTGTTGCCAGAAGTTTTATGACAGATGAGCAGTTTAGAAAACAAGTAGCTCTTGAGAGTAAATATCTTGATGATAGTGAGGAGTTTATAAAAGCGTTTTCTAAAAAGTTGTTTTATGAAGATCTACATAAAAAATACGATGTAGATTATCGCGAACTTAACGAACGCATACAAGATCTTAATACAACGTACCAGTGTAATAATAACTTTATTTTTTATCTATCTACACCGCCTAGTCTTTTTGAAGCAATTGCAAAAAACCTTACAGCGCAAGGACTTAATGATGAGCGTTTAGGGTGGAAACGATTGATAGTAGAAAAACCTTTTGGGTATAGTCTTGAGACAGCAAAGTCTCTCAACGAAGGATTGCATAGGTATTTTAAAGAATCTCAGATTTATAGAATAGATCATTACCTAGGAAAAGAAACTGTCCAGAATATACTAGTAACACGATTTGCAAATAGTGTTTTTGAGCCATTATGGAATCGTGACTATATAGATCATATAGAGATTACTAATGCCGAGAGTGATGGGGTAGAATCTCGAGGAGGCTACTATGATAAAAGTGGTGCTTTGAGAGATATGTTTCAAAGTCATCTATTACAGCTTGTAGCTTTATTAGTAATGGAGCCACCTTTGAGTGCAGATCCAGAAGAAATACGTAATGAAAAATTAAAGGCACTTAAGTCTTTACGTATGATGACGGACCCAGAAGTACTAGAAAGAGATACCATAAGAGGTCAATACTTGAGCTCTATGATTAATGGAGAGCGTGTTAATGGATATCGTGAAGAAGAAGATGTAGATCCCGATAGTATAACAGAAACTTATGCAGCTGTAAAGTTTTATGTAGATAATTGGAGATGGGCAGATGTGCCTTTTTATGTGCGCACAGCAAAACGTATGCCTACAAAAGTTACCGAGGTTGTGATACATTTTAAATCACCACATCACCAGATTTTTAAGAATTCTAACATAAATAAGGATAATAAACTCATTATAAGAATTCAACCAGACGAAGGTATTTTATTAAAATTTGGTGTAAAAGTTCCAGGGCAAGGTTTTAAAGTAGAGCGTGGTAATCTCGATTTTTATTATTCTAGCCTAGGTGACACACATATAATGGAAGCTTATGAGCGTCTTTTGTTAGATGCAATGCAAGGCGATGCAACATTATATGCAAGAGCAGATGAGGTCGAGGCTGCGTGGCGTTTTACAGATCCTATTCTTGATTTTTGGAAAACTAAAAAAGCAAATATTTATGGATATTCTGCTGGAGTATGGGGGCCAGAACACGCCGATGAGTTAATAGAAGGAACACATCAATGGCGTAATCCAGGCGCACATCTTGCAGACGATCCAGGCTATTGTGTCATAGATTGCTAATCTTTTTTATAAAGCACATTAATAAATTAATATGATGAATGTACATATATCAAAAACAAAACACGAAGTAGCAGAAAGTTTTGCACGTTTTTTAATAGACCTTTCTACTACAAAAGATAAAGTTACTGTGGCATTATCTGGAGGAAGTACACCTAAAATTGTTTTTGATTTATTAGCAGAAAAGCATCAAGATATAGACTGGTCAAAATTTTATTTCTTTTGGGGAGATGAGCGTTGTGTACCTCCTACAGATGAGCAGAGTAATTATAAAATGACAGTAGATCACTTATTATCAAAAGTAAGTGTTCCTGAGAATAATATCTTTAGAGTAAAAGGAGAAAATGATCCTAGTCAGGAAGCAATAAATTACGGACAATTACTTAAAGAACAATTACCAGAAATAAATAACATACCTCAATTTGATCTTGTTATATTAGGAATGGGAGATGATGGTCACACAGCTTCTATTTTTCCTCACGAGATCGAGTTATGGAATTCTAACAACTATTGCGAGGTGGCTACACATCCAGATTCTGGGCAAAAACGTGTGAGTCTTACTGGAAGTATTATCAATAATGCGCAGACTGTTGCTTTTTTAGTCACGGGAGCTTCTAAATTAGAAAAAGTAAAAACCATCCTCAATAAAGAAGATGGTTATTTGCAATATCCAGCAAGCCTTGTAGCTCCAACATCAAATAATTTACATTGGTTTATGGATGAGGATGTAGCTGGTGAGTAGATAATTAAATTTTTTTGTGCTTTCGCGAAAGCGTAATTACTACCATTCACTTTTATTACTTTTGCAGCCTTAAAACACACCTATGATTTCTGTAGATAATCTTGAAGTCTCTTTTAGCGGAGATATTCTTTTTAGCAATGTTTCTTTTACCATAAATGAGAATGATAAAATCGCTCTTATGGGAAAAAATGGAGCGGGTAAATCTACAATAATGAAAATTATTGCAGGTGTACAACAAGCCACAAAAGGAAATGTGCGTACCCCTAAAGATACTGTAATCGCATATTTACCACAGCATTTACTTACAGACGATCATTGTACAGTGATGGAAGAAGCGTCAAAGGCTTTTTCTCAAGTATTGGATATGAAAGCAGAGATGGATAGACTCAATAAAGAGCTAGAAACTCGTACAGATTATGAGTCTGATGCTTATATGGATATTATCACTAAGGTAGCAGATCTAGGTGAAAAATATTATGCTATAGAAGAGGTTAATATTGAGGAGGAAGTAGAAAAAGCACTTGCAGGATTAGGTTTTAAACGATCAGATTTTAATAGACCCACGAGTGAGTTTTCTGGCGGATGGCGTATGCGTATAGAGCTTGCAAAAATATTATTAAAGAAACCAGACCTTATTTTATTAGACGAGCCTACAAATCACGTAGATATAGAGTCTGTGATTTGGCTAGAAGATTTTCTTATTAATAAAGCAAAGGCTGTCATTGTGATTTCTCACGATAAGGCATTTATAGACAACATCACAAATAGAACCATAGAGGTGACAATGGGGCGTATTTATGATTATAAAGCAAACTATTCTCATTACTTAGAATTAAGAGCAGACCGTAGATCACATCAGATAAAAGCATATCAAGAACAACAAAAATTTATAGCAGATAATCAAGCGTTTATAGATAGATTTAAAGGAACATACTCCAAGACTAATCAAGTGGCATCTCGTGAGCGTATGCTTGAGAAACTAGAAATCATAGAGATAGATGAGATAGATACGTCATCACTTGCACTACGATTTCCGCCAGCACCACGCTCTGGAGATTTTCCAGTAAAAGTAAAAGGGCTCACAAAAAAATATGGAGATTATCTTGTGTTTAGCGATGCAAGTATGGATATCGCTCGAGGCGAAAAAGTGAGCTTTGTAGGTAGAAATGGAGAAGGAAAATCTACAATGATTAAAGCTATTTTAGGTGAGATTGAAGTTACTGGAGATTGTGAATTAGGTCATAACGTCAAGGTAGGGTATTTTGCACAAAATCAAGCAGCATTGCTAGATCCTGAACTTACCGTTTTTCAAACAGTAGATGAGGTTGCAAAAGGAGATGTGCGCACGCAAATTAAAAATATATTGGGTCGTTTTATGTTTGCTGGTGATGATATTGATAAGAAAGTAAGTGTGCTTTCTGGAGGTGAAAAAACCAGACTTGCAATGGTTAAGTTATTACTAGAACCTGTTAATCTTCTTATTTTAGATGAGCCTACAAATCACCTTGACATAAAATCTAAAGATGTTTTAAAAGAGGCGCTTCAAAGTTTTGATGGTACTTTAATACTGGTGAGTCACGATCGTGATTTCTTACAAGGTTTATCTAAAAAAGTATTTGAGTTTAAAGAAAAACGAGTAATTGAACATTTTGAAACCATTGACGATTTTTTAAAACGTAATCGCATAGAAAATCTCAAAGAGATAGATCTAATGAAGTCTTAAAATTTAAGGTAGTAATAGTACACTTTCGCGAAAGCATAACATTACTAACAGAATTTATTATTCCTTGTTAATTAACGTGAGTTCGACATAACACTTACTGTATATCAATTAGTTGCAAAATAAATCAACTTACAAGCTTACTTTGAATATAAAAAATGAATTTTAATTAACTAAAAACGTAAAAATCTGACTTACATTTCAATAAACAACAAGTAACAAAGACATAAAACACTTAATAATCAAATAATTATCTTATTTTCTTATATCGAACTCACGTTAATTATTATTAGTTATAATTTTGCAGTATTAATTATTGTGTAAATTTTATTTCTTTATAAACTTCTGTGTCGAATTTTTTGAAGTCAAAAAGTATATGCCTGATGTTAATTGAGATACATTAATAGTTTGTGTATGAGTGTCATTTACTTCTTTTGATAATACTTTTTTTCCAGAGATGTCATATATGTTTATGGTTTTATCAGTAAGTGAGGTATTTAAAGTAAAATTTAGTGTAGTAGATACTGGATTAGGGAATAATACAGAAATTTCTGAAGTAGTTGTGACTTCATCTATGTTTAGAACGTTACCTCCTTCTTCTACAGTGATAATTTGATTTATAGTTGCATCTTCTATAATATCAACTGTTCCAGAAGGCCAAGTTACTGTGATTGCATCTACAGTAGTCGCAGCACCTATTCCAAAATGAGTTAGTAAAGAGTTTTGAGTTCCATAACTTTCTCCAGCTCGTACTTCACGTACTTGGGTTCCCCAATTGCCATCAATCTCTACACGTGCTCCAATACCATTACTATTGCTTTCAATTCCTTCTAAGTCAATTTTGATCCAGTTGTTAGTATTTCCTTCATTCATAAATAGTTTATCTGTAATACTTGTGGGAGTATTAAACCCAGCTGCATATCCAGCAATAAAATCTATAAAACCATCATTATTTAAATCTCCTACAGCACCGCTTTGTATTTGATTATTAGAAGGAAATGGGTCTGTGATTGCTGTAAATGTTTTATCACCATTATTTAATAATAGTTGGTGACTACCATCTCTAGTAGTTAAAATAATATCAATAAAGGTATCATTGTCAAAATCTTCCATCATTACTTGTATACCTAATCCTAAGGCATCTAACTCATTAATAACACCAGAAGTTTCTGTAATGTCTGTAAAAGTGCCATTACCATTGTTTTCATAAATAATACTTCTTTCAAAGTGATTAATCATTATGACATCAAAATCACCATCATTGTCAATGTCTTCAAAGTTAGTAGCCCAAGTTTGTTTTCTAGGACGTAGTCCAGCAGTTTCGGCTACTTCTGTAAAGTTATTATTACCATCATTTTGATATAATACATTTAGACGCCTAGGGTCATCAGGGTTACCTTGAGCAGATAGTCTACATTTTGATATATAAAGATCAATATCACCATCATTATCATAGTCTGTCCAGATAGAGCCATAGTTTCCAGAATTATTAGAATCTCCGGCAGTTACAGCATTAATCAGATCAAGATTGTAGGTAAATGTACCATCTCCGTTATTTGTATACGGAGAAGAAATTCCATCATCGTGACACGCAAAATAGTCAATAGCGCCATCGTTATTAATGTCTATAAAATTTGTGTTTTGTACAAAAATGCTTGGGCCTCCTAAGTTTTCTGCTGTAAATGCTGTTCCATCATCATTAGCTTTTATTATTTGTATACCATTATAAGCACCCCCTAATATGATATCATTAAATCCATTTTTATCTACATCAGCAATTGAAAGTCCCCAAGGACTTGGCACTTGACCAATTACAAGTATATTGAAGTTTCCGTCGGTTTGTTGATATTCTATCTGGAGATTTGTACTATTATCAAGACGTATGATATCATCTAATTGATCGTCATTCATATCTACAACAGCAAGCGTAACACCACTTGTTAGATTAGGATTTTCTAAAAGAGTAGAAGCATCTGTGAAGGTTATTTGCGCTTTCGCGAAAGCGAAAAAAAGAAAAAAAATGAGAGATAATAGAAGTTTTGATTTCATAATATTTGATTAGTTAGTTAAATTTTTTAATTCTGGTTTATTGGCGGCGGTCCATCAGGAACTACTGCTTCGTACACTACATCACCTTTACGTTCTTTATATTCTTCTTTCACTTTATTTAGTAGCTGTTTATCTTCAAATAGATCTAGCATTGTCATACTCATCGCTTTGCTAGCATAAGTCATTCCTTTATGCCCTATAGACATACCGCCACAGGCTACAACAGCCCAAGAATGCCAAGGGGTATCTTTTGGGGCAGTAGTTACTCTTAAATTTATATTAGGAACATTCCAACTTACATCTCCTACATCTGTGCTTCCGCCACCAGGATGCTCTTTAGTATCTTCTAGAGGAGTGATCTCACTATCCATCCCCACTTGTGGTTTATTAGTTACCTCTTGTATTTTTTTTCCAAAAGTGATTTCTTCTTCGGTATATGTGATAGGTCCTAAAAGTTCAAGATTTTTTTGCATCGCCTCACCACCAGCTCTGTTTACTAATACTTCATAAATACCAGAAATGAGTGATACTTTATAATCTACATTTGCCATAATAGCTGCGCCTTCTGCCATTTTTTGTAAATGTTCATATACTGGTTTTAAGCCTTCACGTTTTGTGTCTCTAGCACGCATCCAGAGTCTAGAATAATCTGGAACTACATTTACTACTTGTCCTCCATCTTGTATATGGTAATGCATACGAACGGTAGGTTTTACGTGTTCACGATAATAATTTACACCCGTAGTATATAATTCTAAGGCATCTGATGCAGAACGACCATTCCAAGGATCGGCACTGGCGTGAGCTGCTTGGCCAAAAAATTCTATTTTAAAATCTACTAAAGCTAGTGAACTTTGCACATCTGATTTTGTAGCGGCAGATGGATGCCAGCTTACGTTTGCATCTACATCATCCCAAATGCCTTCACGAACCATCCATATTTTTCCAAAGTATTTTTCTTCAGAAGGTGTTCCCATAAATTTTACAGTTCCTTGTATGGTACCAGCTTCTATTTGTTCTTTAATAGCAATAGCTGCTCCTAGACTTGCTGCGCCAAAAAGGTTATGACCACAGCCGTGACCAGATTCTCCTTCTATAATAGGACTCTTTATGGGTTTAGTTTTTTGAGATAATCCTGGTAATGCATCAAATTCTCCTAAGACACTTATCACAGGACTTCCAGATCCATAGGTAGCTACAAAAGCAGTAGGCATTCCTGCAACACCACGTTCTACTGTAAATCCTTGTTTTTCGGCATAATCTGCTAATGCTTTAGAAGATTGAGTTTCCTCAAAAGCAGTTTCTGCAAGTTTCCAAATATCATCAGATATTTTAATGAGAGCTGCTTCGTGTTTTTCTACAGAAGCGATTACTGCTTTTTTATTTTTAGATATTTTTTGAGCATACGTTTGTAATGAGAGTAGCGTCATCAATAGAAGTGTAGTATGTTTCATTTAGAGTGTTTAGGTGTTTTAAAGATACATATTTATCTTTTTCTATTATGAAACAAGTTGTTATAGCTTATTATAACAAAATGGAACTAGCAATAAATACTCTAGAAAAACATTGTAAAACATTTTATACTATGCCCAAAGCTTCGGTTACATATAAAATAAGGTCGGTTAATTTAAATGATTAATCTTTTAAATTATAATTAGGAACAGTAATATGTTTGACAAAAATTAACCCATCATACATTTCAGAAAACTTTTTGTTGTAAAGATTGTTTTTTTGGGGATGATACCCAGAACCACCTAAGATTAATTGTTTTGTTTTCTTGTTAAAAAAATTATAAGGAGTATCATTTAGTGCTTTATTCATATCTATAAAATAAATATCATCCTTTGCTTTAATGAGTGTCGATGCATAAGTTTTTGAAGGAGTCTCTTTTAATTCAAAAACGTGCCAAGAGGCTTTTTTGTTTTCATCAAAAATAAAACCTCTTAAGTCTCCTTTCCCAAAATCAAACCCTACACTATAATACGCATCTGCATAATGTTCTTTTAAGTGCCTCCCTAGGTTATAAATATTGCGAGAATTATAATGAGCAAATCCATTGTTATTTATATGTTCATTATGAGCCCATATAAAAGCTTTTCCATTTGAGGAATTATTTTTCACTATTGATTTTACATTCTCAAACATTTTTAAATCTCTATCTTGAGAGTGTTGATGTTGTATGTAATGCGTATACCCTATGAGATTATCCAATGCTCTAATTGCTGATTTGTATTCAGTATTTTCATTATTAGTTTCTTTTTGAAAATTGAGCATTATACTCCTGACTTCATTTAATTTAGGTGTCTGAGTATCTGCCCAGTCTGTACGTTTACCATACTCAATTTTCTTATGAACACACGTATCAATTACTGAAAGTAATTCTTCATTAACCGGAATACTGTATTTTTTTACAACACTTCTTATTTCTTTATCAATATTATTGGCATTTTGAATATCCATCCCATAAAATCGAATTTGTTTATCTTCAGTTTTATCAGAATTGTAAGACCTCATCCATTGCAAAAGATGAATAACTTCTTTACAATACCAAGGATATACATCAAAATTAGATGTGATAGCCTTAGAGTCTCCATCACCGCCACTAATCCATTCATTAATTCCTTTTTCAGAAGGATAAGAATCTTCAATTATAAAGACTTTTACGTCTTGAGATTCTACTAAGTACTTAAAGAATTTAGTTTTGATATCAAAAAACTCTTTGCCGTGATGCGTAGCTTCTCCAAAACCAAAAATTTTAGCACTATTAAATTTTTTAGGAACATTTTTACTAAAGATTGAAAGTTGAGTGTCTGGTTGTGAGTCTTCAATTTTTATAGAATTTTCATTGATCCAGTTTATGACATCATTATTTTGCCCATATAACTGAAATAATAATATATATGTTATTAATACTAGAATTACCTTACTTTGCATTTTGTTGGTTTTGAATATTATGACAACTTATTACAAGTAAAGTTTATTTCTCACATATTTTGACTGTTTCTAAATTCTAATTTACTGCCTCCTTATACACTTTCAAACATCGTTCTCTAGCCATTTTATGATCCACCATTTTCTCAGGATAAGTAAGCTCTTGTAGGTCTGGAACCCATTTGTTGATATATTCCTTTTGTTTGTCAAACTTGTCTACTTGCGTCATTGGGTTAAAGATGCGAAAGTAAGGAGCGGCATCTACTCCAGAACCTGCAGCCCATTGCCAGTTACCTACATTTGCACTCATATCATAATCTAGAAGTTTTTGAGCAAAATAGGCTTCGCCCCAACGCCAGTCTATGAGTAGGTGTTTGCATAAAAAGCTAGCAACAAGCATACGTACACGATTGTGCATATACCCTGTTGTATTGAGTTCTCGCATACCTGCATCTACTAATGCATATCCTGTTGTTCCATTTTTCCATTTTTCAAACTCTTCTTCATTATTGCGCCACTCTATACGGTCATATTTAGGACGAAATGATCTTTCTTTTGTATGTGGAAAATGATAGAGAATTTGCATAAAAAACTCCCGCCATATGAGTTCGTTCCAGAAAATTTCATTTTGAGAAGTGATCGCTTTTTGTACCATTTTACGAACACTCACAGTACCAAATCTCAAATGTGGCCCTAATCTAGAAGTGCCTTCCTTTGCAGGAAAATTGCGTGTGTCTTCATAATGTTCAATGAGTGTAGGGGTTGCATCATAAGGAAGTACTTTAATGCTAGATCTTGTACATCCTATATCACTCAATGTAAGATTAGGAAGATAGGTATTAGAAATTAAGTTGTCAAAATATTGATGAGAAGGATGAAGTATAAGATCTATCGTAGGAGAGAACTTTTCTTTCCATTTATTTTTAAACGGAGTATACACAACATAAGGTGTTCCATCGTTTTTTACGATTTCATCTTTTTCAAAAATGACCTGATCTTTATAGGTTTTTAGCGTGATATTGTGATCAGTAAGTAATGTTTTTATGCTTTCGTCTCGATCTTTTGCATAAGGTTCATAATCACGATTTATATATACCGTTTGTACATTATATTCCTTTGTTAATTGGGTAAAGATGTCTTTTGGAGTGCCGTGATATATTGCTAGCGAGCTGTTATGTTTTTCTTTTAACTCATCTCGCATTTGTTGTAAGATGTCAAAAATGAAAGTAATGCGCGCATCATCTTTGGGTAGTTTATCAAGAATATCTTTGTCAAAAATGAATATAGGTACTACAGGAAGCTCTCCTTTAAGTGCCTCTGTAAATCCTACATTATCATCTAATCGTAAATCACGACGAAACCAGAAAATATGTACTTTATGTTTTGACATAATCATTGTTTGACATCTAAAAAACAAATGCCCAATGATCTTTTAAGATTAGATTGAGCATCTGTATTATGTGGTTATTATACTTATTTAAAGTACCGAGTAGTACGCTTTCGCGAAAGCAAAAAAATTAATTCACATTAAGAGTACTCATACCTCCATCTACACCTATTACTTGACCGGTGATCCAACTACTATCATCACTTAATAAGAAAGCTGCAATATTTGCAATATCCTTTGCTTCACCAACACGTTTTAAAGGGTGACGTGCATCCATCATTTCACGTTTTTTATCATTGCTTAACAAGCGTTTTGCAAGCGGAGTGTCTGTAAGTGAAGGCGCAATGACATTCACACGAAGTTTTGGAGCATATTCTGCAGCAAGTGCTTTTGCAAAACCTTCTATAGCTCCTTTTGCAGCGGCAACACTGGTGTGAAAAGGCATCCCTACTTTTACAGCCACAGTACTAAAAAAGATTAAACTCGCTTGCTCAGAATTTTTAAGATGATCTATCACTTGATGTACCACTTTGACCATACTTAAAAAATTGAGTTCTATATCTTCTCTAAATTTATCGATACTCAATGACTTAAAAGGTTTTAGGTTTATAGATCCAGGACAAAACACAAAACCATCAATACGATCTGGTAATTGGTTAGTGTCTAATGCGTCATTTGTAGTGTCGTACTCGATATAATTTACATCTAGATTTCCTAAGTTTTCATTGGTGCGAGAAGCTACATATACTGTATACTCATTATGTAATTTGTTTGCAATTTCAAAACCAATACCGTGGCTACCCCCTATTAAAAGAATGTTTTTACTCATAATTATACTCTTACTTATATGTTTTATGGCGTTTTATAGATGCCAAAATTTTCCTCTAATGCTTTTTTACGATATGCAAATATCTCATCTAATTTAGGTTTTACAAGAAAAGGATGAACAAGTCTTCCTAAAAAACCGCCAGGGACTTTATAATCTACAATATCTTCCATTTCGACACCACCTGGAATTTCTTTTAAAAAGTGTTTGTGATGCCATAATGCATAAGGACCGTATTTTTGTTCATCTACAAAGTGAGACCCTTCTTTAACACCTACAATCTCAGTGACCCATTGCATTTTGAATTTACCAATGGGAGTGATCGTATATTGTATAAGTTGCCCTGTATATACAGACCTATCTGCTCCAGAGATAATATCAAAATTCATATAATCTGGAGTGATGACACTTAGATTAAGCGGATCTGATAAAAAATCCCAAGCTTCTTTTACGGTAATGGGTAAATTTTGCTTGGTGTGTATTTGATATATTTTCATAACATTAATTGTCTTGTAAAAATACAATCATTTTGTTTATTAATAACCACATATTGTTGAACAAAAAATAAAATTATAGATCTAATGCTATTTTTTTTCCTCCTTCTTTAATAGATTGATAGATAGCTTCAACAATTATAATATCTCTCAATCCCATACTACCAGGAACTTTATTGGGAAGACTTTTTGTGATGTGTAGTGCAAAATCATCCATTTGTAAGGCTTGTTGTCTTTTATGAGGAAATACAATTTCGTTTCCTTTAGAAGTGCGGCCGTGTAAAGGCCCATAGGTGTATGCAATATCAAGTTCAAACCATCCTTTGTCACACGAAGCATAAAGGCGATCTGCTTTAGCATTATGAGACGTAAATATGGATCCTATAGCACCGCTTGGGAATTCAAATTGAGCAGTAATAGTTTCGTCTGTATCTTTAAAATAATCAGGATTTGTACTAAACTCCTGCGCAGTAACAGAGATAGGGTTTTCTCCAGTGCCATAAAGAGCACCTTGTATAGCATATACTCCCATATTCATTAATGCACCTCCGCCAGATAAAGCTTTGTTAAGTCTCCATTGTCCAGGATCTGGATTACCATATGAAGGATATCCTGCCTCTGTAGTTATAAAATTAATTTTGCCAAACTCTTTTTCTTTGACAATACGTTGTATTTCTTGTGTATGCGGTTCTGAGTGTAAACGATAACCTACACTTAATTTTACATTTGCTTTTTCGCAAGTATCTATAATAGCTTGACATTCTTCTGAGCTCACAGCCATAGGTTTTTCACAAATAACGTGTTTTCCAGCTTTTGCAGCTCTAATACAAAAATCTGCGTGCATCGCATTAGGTAATACCACATATACAATGTCAATACTATCATTATGTATGATAGTATCAAAATTGTCATAATTATAAATATTCTCTTTTGGGATATTGTATTTTTCAGACCAAATGATTTCTTTTTCTGGAGTGCCTGTAACTATTCCAGCAAGGTGACAATACTTTGTTTCTTGTAAAGAAGGGGCTAGTTCATAGGTGCTATATGTTCCTAAACCTACTAAAGCAATACCTAAGCTTTTTTGATTTTCTTGATTTTCAAATGCACAAGCTAAAGGGATATTACTCACAAGTGCAATACCGCCCACTGCTTTTGATAGTTTAGTATTAAAGGCTCTTCTCTTCATCTCTTCTATTTTTTAAACTCAAAGTAAGTTAAGCATTATTCATAAGAGATAGGTAGGTCGGTCTGTAGGATAAGAATTAACGCTTAAAAATTAAAATATTAAGAGAATATTCTCAAAAAGGATTTATCTTTTTTATATGAACAGATATTATATGTATTAATATTAGTAAGTATTATGAGATAACTTAACAATCATCATCACAACATTGCTCATCTTTTACAAGTTTACAGCTCATCACAGCGAGTATCATCCCAATAAAAGGAGCGGTGAGGTATAGCCACATAGGTTCCCATTGACCAGAGAATATAGCAGGCCCTAGAGATCTTGCTGGATTCATAGAGGCATTAGTCATCGGTCCAGCAAACATTGCTTCAAGTAATACCACACTGCCTATGGCAATTCCAGCAATCACACCTATTTCCTTTGCACCTGTAGAAACGTTTATAATAACAAGCATTAAAAAAAAGGATAATAATATTTCTAAAACAAATGCTCTATAATGATCAAAAGAAGGAACGGTACTTCCTAACAACTCACTGTCTGGAAATAGAAACCATAAGATTGCTCCTGCAAGCACAGCACCAAATACTTGGGAAATAATATATTTAGGAACCTCTCGCCAGGCAAACTTCTTTGCATAAGCAAAAGCAAGAGTAACAGCAGGGTTAAAGTGTGCTCCAGAAATATCTCCAAAAGCATAAATCATTCCCATAACTATAAGTCCCCAAGTAATCGCTACACCAGGATGTGTAATTGTTCCATTAGTGATTTCGTTTACAGCCATAGCTCCACAGCCACAAAAAACCATAGAAAAAGTGCCAATTGTTTCGGCGATATAACGCTTCATTTTATATTTTTTTACAAATATAAGGTTCGTGATATTAAGCTTTTGTTAACATTTTGATAGAAATGAAGAAGTATTTTTGAATAATAAAAAATTTCGCGAAAGCGAGCCAAACATTAAAACACTTTAAATACTATGAAAAAATTACTTCTTATGGCTGCCGCTGGTCTTATGACTTTGGGAAGCTACGCACAGATTAAAACACCTGCACCAAGTCCATCTGCAAAGATTGAGCAAACAGTAGGACTTACAGATGTAAGTGTTACGTATTCTAGACCTTCTATGAAAGGAAGAACGATAATGGGTAACCTTGTACCTTATGACAAAGTATGGCGCACAGGAGCAAATGCAAATACAATTGTAGAGTTTTCTACACCAGTAACTGTAGGAGGGAAAGAGCTTAAAGCAGGAGCATATGCATTATATAGTAAGCCAGGAAAAAAATCTTGGGAGATCTATTTCTACAACGATACATCTAATTGGGGTACACCACGTGAGTGGGATGAAAGCAAAGTAGCAGCTTCTATTACTGTAAACCCAATCCAAATGCCTATTAATGTGGAGTCTTTTACAATTACAGTAGATGATCTTACTAATGATGGAGCAAGCCTTGGGATTATGTGGGAAAAAACATATGTAGGAGTTCCTTTTGGAGTACCTGCAAATGAAACAGTAATGGCTAGCATAGATAAAGTAATATCTGGTCCAGATGCTGGAGATTATTATACAGCAGCAACCTATCTTTCTAGTACAGATCAGTCTTTAGACAAAGCAGCTGAGTATATGGAGAAAGCAATGAGTATGATAGAAAATCCTAGATTCTGGCAACTACGCCAGCAATCATTATTACTTGCAAAAGTCGGGAATAAAAAAGGAGCTATTAAAGCAGCTCAAAGCTCTCTAGCAAAAGCAAAAAAAGCGGGTAATGCAGACTATGTAAAATTAAATATGGATTCTCTTAAAGAATGGGGAGCATTATAATTATATAATCTTATTTTGATACTATAATAAAGTCCTCAGAAATGAGGACTTTTTTTATGAAATTAAAAGTTCTTCTACTTTTAATGAAATAGAGGTAAAACTGTAGTCTCTTTATCTTCAAACTTTCAAGCCTCTTTAGTACATTTGCTTAATATTTAAAAACACACTATGAGTTCATATGATGTAGCCGTGATAGGCTCTGGTCCTGGAGGGTACGTAGCAGCAATACGCTGTGCACAACTAGGAATGAAAACTGCCATTATAGAAAAGTACAGCACTTTAGGAGGAACCTGCCTTAACGTAGGATGTATTCCATCTAAAGCATTATTAGATTCTTCACATCATTATGAAGATGCTATCAAGCATTTTGATGATCACGGGATTGAGTTAGGAGATGTAAAATTCTCACTCGAAAAAATGATCGCCCGTAAACAAGGCGTAGTAGATCAAACAACTAAAGGTATTGAGTTCTTAATGGATAAGAACAAGATAGATGTATATCAAGGTGTAGGCTCTTTTAAAGATGCAACGCATATTGTTATTTCTGGAGAAGATGAAAAAACAATAGAAGCAAAAAATACAATTATAGCCACAGGGTCTAAACCTAGTACGTTACCATTTATTACACTAGATAAAGAACGTATTATAACTTCTACAGAAGCATTAAAACTTCCAGAAGTCCCTAAACATCTTATCGTAATAGGAGGTGGTGTAATAGGTCTTGAGTTAGGACAAGTATATAAAAGATTAGGAGCAGAAGTAACTGTTGTAGAATATATGGATCGCATTATCCCTACAATGGATGTAGCTCAAAGTAAAGAATTACTTAAGGTATTTAAAAAACAAAAAGTAAAGTTTGCATTATCTCACGGAGTAAGTGCTGTAGAGCGTAAAGGCGATGAAATTACTGTAAAAGCAACAGATAAAAAAGGAAAAGAAGTCGAGTTTAAAGGAGATTATGTTCTTGTGTCTGTAGGGCGTCGTGCTTATACAGATGGACTTAACCTTGATGCTGTAGGAATAAAAACAGATGACCGTGGTCGTATAGATGTAAATGCACATTTACAAACTAATGTGTCTAATATATATGCGATAGGAGATGTGGTAAAAGGAGCAATGTTAGCACATAAAGCCGAAGAAGAAGGAGTCGTGGTTGCAGAGCAACTTGCAGGTCAAAAACCTCATATTGATTACAACCTTATTCCAGGAGTAGTATACACGTGGCCAGAAGTAGCTTCTGTAGGAAAAACAGAGCAAGAGCTCAAAGAAGCTGGAGTCCAATATAAGTCTGGACAATTCCCAATGAGAGCTTTAGGACGCAGTCGTGCAAGTGGAGATACAGATGGATTTGTAAAAATCCTTGCCGACAAAACTACAGATGAAGTACTAGGAGTACATATGGTAGGAGCTCGTGTAGCAGATCTTATAGCAGAAGGAGTTACTGCAATGGAGTTTAGAGCAAGTGCAGAAGATATCGCTCGTATGAGCCACGCACACCCTACATATGCAGAAGCAGTAAAAGAAGCAGCGCTAGCTGCGACTGAAGATAGAGCGTTGCATATCTAGGTTGAAATATATTTCGCTTTCGCAAAAAATGAATAGTAACAAAAACTCCTTTCTTGATAAAAGAACGGAGTTTTGTTTTTTATGAATAATCATTTATTTCTTCTTCTTAGTATTGAGGAAACTAGTAATAAAGCCTTTTGATATAAAAGAATATAGATAGTCATCATCAAGATTAATGATTCTTTCTTGAGCTATTGCAAACTCTTTATTAATATCTATTTTTTCATTTATAGCAAAGATCATTTTTTGAGCCTTTTTTTGTTTTTCAGGTAATTTATCTATTGAATTGTTATTTATATCTTCATTTATGGTTTCTATATTAAAAGTTTGTATATCTATAGATTTAGTAATTTGAAGTGATTTTATATTAAATACAGAGTATGATCCGTGGAGAAGCCATAGGCAATCAGGAACAAATTTTTCATTCTTCATTCTTCTTATTTTAAAAGGATGATTACAAGACTCTAGTAATTCTAACTTTTCATTTAGTATTTCATAATAAACTTGATTTACAATTGAATCATCTAGCTTAAAAACATCATAAACATCCGTACTATTTCTGTAATAATTATACTTTTTTAAAACAGAAAAATCTTTATAATTAATAGAGTCATTTTTTTTAATAACTTTTTCTAAAGTAGTAATTAAGGTACCTACTAGAGATTCATCTTGAAATTTAATAATTTCTAGTTTCATAGGTACATTAGGGAATTTAATCAAATAAATTTTTTGATGAATGGATTCATTAAATATAGTTTCTTTTTTTTTTGATCTATTTGAGAAAAACAAAAAATAGAGAATAGCAGAAATAGCAAATTAATTATTTTCATAAATTTAAAATGTAACACTAAAACAATGTTGAAAATAAGCTAAATATAATAAAGTTTAATAATTTAAAAATCAGCTTTTGCAAAAGCGTATAAATATTTTTTCATTTTATTTGAAAGCCCATAATTCATTGTATAATGCCGTCAATTCTTATTTTTGTAAGAATTTTAAAAAGAATTTATGTGGTATCGCCGCGCACTTAAAATTTCAATAATATTTCTTTATTTAATTATCATTGCTGGAGCTGTGGTACGTATGACGGGAAGTGGTATGGGATGTCCAGACTGGCCACAATGTTTTGGGTATTTAGTACCTCCTACAGATGCGAGTGAACTTTCTTGGTTACCATCGCATTCATATAAAGAAGGTCAAGTAATTATTCTTGATGAATCACTACGTGTGGCTACTTCAGACTTTATATCTAATACTACATATACAGAAGCAAATTGGAACACTTATGAAAAACACGATTATGCTGTATTTAATGTATGGCATACTTGGATTGAATATATAAATAGGCTTGTTACTGCTCTTGCTGGCATCCCAATGTTATTGATGGTAATTCTCGCGTTTTGGTACTGGAAAGGGAAGCCGCTTTATATCATAGGAACATTTATGGTTTTACCTCTAATGCTGTTTCAAGCTTGGTTAGGAAAACAAGTAGTAGATTCTAATTTGCTACCTATCAAGATAACAATCCATATGATTGCGGCTCTTTTTATTGTAGCCTTATTATTATGGTTATGGTATGCATCACAACAAAAAGAAAATGCTACTCCTATTATTAAAGATGGTGTAAAGAAGCACAATTATGATTCGTTATTCAAAAATTTACTTATTGTTGCTAGTATATTAACATTAGTACAAATCGCTTTTGGAACACAAGTACGACAGTATGTAGATGAGCGGGTAGCTCAAGTAGGATATGAAGCAAAAAACCTTTGGTTAGATCCTGTTACTTTTTGGTTTTATATACATAGATCATTTTCAATTCTTGTGACAGTTTTAAACATATATCTATATTGGCGCGATAAAAAGAAAAATCTGGGACATCAACACATAATGAACTGGGTACTCATTCTTATAACTCTTGAAGTGATTACAGGTATTATAATGTATTATATAGATTTTCCATTTGGGTCACAGCCATTGCACTTAGTTTTAGCATCGTTACTTTTTGGAGTACAATTTTATGTATTGTTAGAAAGTTTCAAAAAAAGGACAATGGCAATTAAGTCAATTTAGGAAGAAACAGACTATCTTTACTGTCCTTTAAAAAAAAGAGCACAATGATTTACCGTTTTAGAGCTATTCTAGATACAGAAGAAGATGTTTTTAGAGATCTAGAGATTGAGGCAACAGCGACTTTAGAAGATTTGCATAATGCTATTAATCAATCTTTTGGATTTGATGGAGCAGAGGTTGCTGCATTTTATTTAAGTGATGATACGTGGTTACAAGGAGAAGAGTTTGCTCAATTTGATATGGGAGAAGGTGAGAGCCAGTTGCGCATTATGAATGAGACTTCACTAGATAGTATATTGAGTGAGACCCAGACACGACTTATCTATGTATATGACTTTCTAAATATGTGGCGTTTTCTAGTTGAACTAGCAGAGATTACTACCTATGAAGATGGCGTGACATATCCTAATTTAATGTATGTGCACGGTCAGATACCTGATCAAGCTCCAGAGTTTGAGATGGAAGATCAATCTCAAGAGAAAGATCCCTATAGTGATGAGTTTGACGATTCGTATGATGTAGATGATTATGACGATCTTAACTTTGATCAAAACTGGAACTAAACTTAGCATTTTTTACAGAATAGATATGTATTGGTATACGCTTTCGCGAAAGCGTACTCAAAACAATTAATTTTTAATACCAGTGTAATATTTTAAAACACTATTTATAATAGTACCTTCTAACTAATCTTGATTAATAATATTTAAATGATCAATCTATATAGCGCTCAAATAGAGTCACTTTCTATACACAGAGTAGGAAATAAAAGTAAAGCCGAAGGATTGTTTGTCTCACAAGATCCTTACAGTTTAAGTGATGAACTTACACCACTCATAAAAGAGTTTTTCTTTAAACCGTTTAGAGAAAAAGAAGAAAATTACTTTAAGTTTTTTCACGAGGAAGACATTGAGTTTAATGAGATGTTTAAGATATCTCAAAAGGTTTTTGATAACCCAGCGGCCACCCATTTACTTTCTGAAGAAATTGCAAAGCATTTATATGCGCAAAGTGATCACCCACATATTAAACCAGGAGAAGTCTATGTTGTTCACCTTGATGGTGTGCAGATAGATAATATCAAGACAGATGCAATAGGTATTTTTAAGAGCGAACTTAAACAAGATTTCTTACAGTTTAAGGAAACAGGTACTAACCTTGAGATGATTTTAGAACAAGGGATAAACCTAAACAAACTAGATAAGGGATGTTTGATCTTTAATCATAAGCCTGAAGAAGGCTATAAAGTACTGTCTGTAGATTCTAATAGATATGATGCAAAATATTGGTTAGAAAACTTCTTGTGTGTAGAAGCTTTTGAAGATGATAATTTTTACACAAAAAAGTATTTAAAATTTTGTCAAGACTTTGCAAAAGATGTAATACTCCCTGCCGAAGATAAAAAGGAAGAAGTGTTGTTTATGAATCGTGCCGTAAATCACTTTGCAAAAAATGACGCTTTTGAAGAAACTGCTTTTATGAATGATGTGATAGAAAATCCTGAGCTTATTCCAGAATTCCGTAATTATAAAAGTGAACAAGCACCAAAATATAAAATAGAAGATCTTACAGATTTCCCTATTAGTAATACAGCTGTAAGCGCACAACGTAAGAAGATTAAAAATGTAATTAATCTAGATACAAACATCCAGATTAAAATGGATTTTATAAATCCAGAAAGTGCAGAGAAGTTTGTAGAAAAAGGATGGGATGAAGAAAAACAGATGTACTATTATCTAGTATATTTTAATAAAGAAGAGAAGTAATCTTTATGATAGGTGTGTAATTTAAACTCTGTCTGATTCATTTTTTCTTATCCATTTCGGGATTAGTCAAAACTTGTTTTTGGCTGATCTTGGAATCAGCTATACGTGTTGGTTGGGTTCTACCAATATCTAGATCAATCCTATCTTAAAAGATAATATAAAGCTGTTGTATGGTAGCACTCCAGTTATGAAGCGGGCTTGTCCACTTTTTCTGAATATTCATTGTGGCTAGATAAACTAGCTTAAGCAGGGTCAAGTCAAAAAGTTGTGGGATTTTAGAACTAAGCAAATATTGTTGTTAACCTAAATAGGAGAAAACCTACATCTCTAACACCTCTAAATTGCGCTCTAAAAGCTTTAATTTTTGCATTGAATGATTCTTCAGATGCATTTGTGCTTCGATTGTCAAAATAGTTGAGTATGTTTTTATAATGTATAGACATTGCTAAAGTGGGGTGTTATACTAATTTCATAAAAAAAATACAAAATGTATCCAATTTAAACAAGCCCTTGCAACGGTCTTGTCTAATGCTAAAAACTAAGAGAAAATGAGCCTTAAAAACACTTATTTATGCCCTAAAACTAAAATGAAATCGAAAAATCAACTAAGTTTTGAACAAAAAAAATAAAAAACCTCCTAGTCTAACTAACCTTTTGCAACGGTCTCAGAGTACCAGTTGCAAAAGTTCCATCTTGAGAGATTGAAACATTTAAAGTTCCTCTTGTGGTTCCATCTACAGTAGTAAATATACCTTTATAATTTTCTACTGATAATTCATCAGTATTGAGATTTTCTGAAGTATAAGTTACCGTATCTACACTGTCTGAACTACAAGCAAATACTAGCTATACTATAACAAATAGGAATAAAAGTTTTGCTTTCGTGAAAGCAAAAAACATTATAAAAAGCACCCAATTAGTACCATCTTATTTTTAAAGTATGATGTTACTTTATGAATATAGTCTAAGTTATTCTTGTAATCTTAGCCCCTATTTTTTGTAAACGCTCATCTATATTCTCATAACCTCTATCTATCTGTTCTATATTATGTATAACAGAAGTTCCTTTTGCGCTCAAGGCAGCGATTAATAATGATATCCCAGCTCTAATATCTGGAGAAGTCATTGTAGTTGCTTTTAGAGTAGATTGAAAATTGTGCCCTATTACAGTTGCTCTGTGTGGATCACAAAGAATAATCTTTGCTCCCATATCTATAAGCTTATCAGTAAAAAACAAACGACTTTCAAACATTTTTTGATGTATAAGTACTTCGCCTTTTGCTTGTGTTGCAACTACAAGGATAATACTTAATAAATCTGGTGTAAAACCTGGCCAAGGTGCATCAGAAATAGTCATAAAAGACCCATCTATAAAAGTATCTATCTCATAGCCATCTGTATGAGCTGGAATGTAAATATCATCTCCTTTGCGTTCTAATGTAATTCCTAATTTTCTAAAGGTATTAGGTATTAATCCTAAATCGTCCCAACTTACATTTTTAATAGTAAGTTCGCTTTTAGTCATTGCAGCAAGTCCTATCCAAGAACCTATCTCAATCATATCTGGAAGAATGCGATGCTCACAACCTCCCATTGCTGTTACACCTTCTATAGTGAGCATATTTGAGCCTATTCCTTGAATTTTTGCTCCCATACGAACCATCATTTTACATAACTGTTGCAAATAAGGTTCACAAGCTGCGTTATAAATAGTGGTAGTACCTTTTGCCATTACGGCAGCCATTACAATATTTGCTGTCCCAGTTACCGATGCTTCATCTAATAACATATATGTTCCAGTGAGACCTTCAGGAGCTTCTACTCCATAGAAGCGTTCTTCTCGATTATATCTAAAATTTGCTCCTAACTTTATAAATCCTTCAAAGTGTGTATCAAGACGACGACGACCTATTTTATCTCCTCCAGGACGAGGAATATAACCTTTACCAAAACGTGCTAAAAGAGGACCTACAATCATTATAGAACCTCGCAAACCGCTTCCTTCCTTCTTAAACTTCTCACTTTCTAGGTATTCTAAATTAAGATCATCTGCTTGAAAAACAAAAGTTCCTTTTTCAAGTTTTTCTACCTTAACGCCAAGATGTTTTAGTATTGTGATTAGTTTATTTACATCTATGATATCTGGAACGTTTCTTAAGGTAACTTTTTCAGGAGTGAGCAATACACCACATAATATTTGTAATGCTTCATTTTTTGCACCTTGTGGCTGAATATCACCTTTTAATTGGTGTCCTCCCTCGATCTGAAATGTTGCCATAAATTTTATATCTGTTTTTAGTAACGCTTCTTGCGATTATTATTTTTAGAATAGTTTCTTTTTTTAACAGGATTTTCCGAAGCTTTTGCTTTTTTATTTGCCCGTATCAATCTTTCAGAGTCTCTCAACTCTTCATTTTTATCTTTTAAATTAATCTCACCCTTGCTCAGCTCAAACAAGTGATCAAAAATAACATCGTCTTCTACGGTATCTTTATTCCAGTTTAGAAAACATTTTTTCATATGGTTTGCAATGGTGATAGCAAGTGCATCACGCATATCTCCTTGTTCCCAACCTATAGCTACATCTATCATTCTCTTGATATTATTACCATAAAAACGGTATTTAGGATGGTTCTGAGGATATCCTAGTGGCCTAGGCCTTTCTGCTAGTTCTTCACGAGATGGTTTTCCAAAAGGAGACTCTACATCTAGTTTAAAATCTGACATTATAAATAATTGATCCCAAAGTTTATGCTGAAAATCTGGAACATCACGCAAGTGTGGTTGTAAATTTCCCATAACAGCAATAATAGCTTTTGCTGTTTTATTACGTTCTTCTATATCTTCTATAACTATGGTATCATTTACCATTTTTTGAATATGACGTCCATATTCTGGTATAATGAGATGTTCTCTCTCTGTGTTGTATTCTAATTGATCTATCAATTGTAAAAAAATTAAGTGAAGTAGTCTATCCTATTTTTAATAGACAACCGCAAAATACTAAATTTTGTGATATTATATAAGTGTTTAATAATTTGATAACACGAAGTAGGTGTAAAAAATGACTATAGCTATATTTTATACTACAAATCACTATTTGCAAACTTCACAAACAAAGTCTATATTCTAAATACTATTCGATAACAAAAATTTATTTATAATGAATATAAAACTACTCTGTGTATTGTTTATAATTACTAACATTTCCTGCACAAAAAAGAATCCTAAGTCAGTAGAGGTACCTATGCTAGATCCACAACTAATATCACGTGCACATTTAATTACTAACGATTATTTCACACTAGCTAATACAACATTGGGTTTTGTAGAGTTACGGAATAAAACGTATTTATCTAATGTTGCAAAAGTTGGTTTTAATGCTACAAATACCCCTTATTCTCAATCTCCTAAAATTTTTGAACATATACTAGGAGAGGTCTCAGAGTGGGAACTCACTAGTGTAGTACCTAAAGGGCTAGTCACACGTTTTAAATATAGCGTCATAGTGACTCTTCAAGAAAAACCTGTCGATTTTTGGATTGATATTAATCAAGATTATAGATTGTCAAAAATATATCTTTTTATACACCACGCTGCTTCTGGAGAACGTGTAAATCTTTTTAAAGATGCTTACATAAAATTTTAAATGGTATGCAATCCGCTTTCGCGAAAGCGTTATTCAACTCTATAAAGAAATAACTCCTTCTATAGCCGATACTTCTTTGTATTTTTCAATCACTGCATCAGGGTTTTTCATACGCACATTAATCGAAACACTTGTATATTTTCCTGTACGCGATTCTTTTTTTGTGATCACAGCACCAGAATGATTAAAAATATCCTCTATCTGTTTAATTTTTGAAACATCAGACGGTACAATAAACTTATATAAATAAAGCGCTGGCCATAGTGACGTATCTGCAAGTTGATTTTTTAATTTTTTATAAAATTCTTCAGGATTTTCTTTTGGATTCATTATCAAAATTTGAGGTATCAAAGATACAGAATTACCGTTCTCTATGGTTTGTTTAATTTTGCCGTAAAGATTACTATTTTCTTATGCCAAAACGTATCCTCCTCATAGGTGGTCCATCTACTGGAAAAACTACACTTCTCAATTACTTAAAAGATATAGGATATCCGTGTTTAGAAGAAATATCTCGTGAGGTAATTCTCAAAGCTCAAGCAGAAGGTATAGATCAACTTTTTTTAGAGCAACCTTTATTGTTTTCTGAAATGCTGAGAGATGCTCGCATAAAACAACACAAAGCAACACAAAAAATTAGTAACGATTTTGTGTTTATAGATCGAGGAATTCCAGACACTGTTGCTTATATGGATTATATAGGGCAACCCTATCCAGAATCGTTTATAGAAGCTTGTAATAAGTATCGTTATGATATTGTTTTTGTATTACCTCCCTGGGAGGTAATACACGTTATAGATAATGAACGATATGAAACTTTTAAAGAAGCACAAAAAATACATAAGCACCTCATTAAGACTTATACAACATTTGGTTACAAACCTATAGACGTTCCTACTGGTAAAGTAGAAGATAGAGCTACCTATATTCTAAATATTATTACTTCTTGATTAATACACCGGAAGAAATATTACAAAAATACTGGGGACACAAATCGTTTAGACCCAAACAAGAAGCTATTATTAATAATGTGCTTTCTGGTAAAGATAGTATTGCTTTACTACCTACAGGTGGCGGAAAATCTATATGTTTCCAGCTTCCTGCGATTCTTTTAGAAGGAATTACTATTGTTATTTCTCCATTAATTGCTTTGATGAAAGATCAAGTTTTATCACTAGAAGAGAAAGGAATAAAAGCGCTTGCTATTACTAGTGGAATAAGGTTTAAAGAACTAGACTCTTTGTTAGATAATTGTATATATGGAAATTACAAATTACTTTATTTATCTCCAGAACGTTTAGAACAAGAGTTAGTACAAGAACGCATCAAGCAAATGAATATAGCCCTCATCGCTATAGATGAAGCACACTGTATCTCACAATGGGGGCACGATTTTAGACCTGCTTATAGAAATATTGCAACGATTAGAAGTCCAAAAAACTTTATCAATAAACCTTTACCCCCTATTATTGCATTAACTGCAACAGCAACACCTAAAGTCATTAATGATATTACAGACCTTTTAGATATTAAAGAGGCACACTTATTTCAGACATCATACCACAGGCCTAATCTTACGTATAGTGTAGAGAAAACCACAGATAAATTATATAAACTAGATACCTTACTATCAAACACTAATGGGAGTGCAATTGTATACGTAAGGAATAGAAAAGCAACTGCAAATACTGCTCACTTTTTAAATGCCAGAGGTATTAAAGCTGGGTTTTATCACGGAGGTATGTCCAGAGAAGATCGCCATAAACAATATTTAAAATGGCGTTCTAATGAGATACAGGTAATGGTAGGAACTAGTGCTTTTGGAATGGGTATTGACAAAGCAGATGTAGATCTTGTAATTCATATGGAGATTCCTGATAGCATTGAAAACTATTTTCAAGAAGCAGGAAGAGCTGGTCGTTCGGGTCAACAAGCAAAGGCAAAACTATTATACAATGATAATGATCTTGTAAGACTAAATAATCAATTTATAAAGGTCATTCCGCAAGTAAGTGATGCAAAAAAAATATACAAACATCTCAATAATTACTTCCAGATATCTTATGGAGAAGGTCAAGAAACTATACATCGTTTCAATTTTAGTGAGTTTTGTACAACATACAAACTACACAATATACTTGCATTTAACACACTTCAGGTATTAGATCGCAATAGTATTATTAGTTTATCACAAGAGTTTACAAAACGCACTACCATTAATTTTAAAGTTAATGACTTTGCTTTAAGTTATTATTTATTACGTAATAATCAATTAGATGATGTCACAAAAGCAATTTTAAGAACATATGGAGCTGTTTTTGAACAGGTCACTTATGTAAATCACAGTATTATTGCTTCAAAGTCAGGAAAAACAATACAACAAGTACACGATACATTATTGACATTAGATCAAGATGACATTATTGATTATGAACATCAAAGTTTTGATACCGTAATTACATTCCTAGTCCCACGTGATGATGATAGGACTATTAACGTTATTGCTTCTCACATAAAGTCTCAAGCACTTTATAAAAGATCCCAAATAGAAGCTGTTAAGAAATTTATTCATACGTCAGATATATGTAGAGTTATACAGCTTATGTCATATTTTAATGAAAAGCTTATAGAGTCTTGTAATTTATGTGATGTCTGCCTGCAAAAAGAACAAGAGAGGTATAAAGCTCCAATAGATCAAGCAATATTAGATATTTTAAGAGAAGAACCTAAAACGTCTAGAGAGATCGCCAGTTTATCATATCCAAAAGAAGAAATAATACAAACAATTCGATTACTTTTGGATCAGAAAAAAATTATTTTACAAGACAATAATACATATACTTTATTATGAGAGATTTACGCATTATATTTATGGGCACACCAGAATTTGCAGTGACTATTTTAAATAGTCTTCTTAATGTAAAATATAATGTAGTAGGTGTCATTACGGCCCCTGATAGACCAGCTGGCCGTGGTCAAAAAGTACGTAAAAGTGCTGTCAAAATTTTTGCAGAAGAAAATCATCTAAATATTTTACAACCTACTAACCTTAAAGACAAAACATTTATAAAAACACTAAAAGCCTTAAATGCAAATCTTCAAATTGTTGTTGCTTTTAGAATGTTACCTGAGGTTGTATGGAAAATGCCACAATATGGCACTTTTAACTTACACGCTTCTCTATTACCTCAATATCGAGGCGCTGCTCCTATTAATTGGGCTATTATTAATGGAGAGACTGAAACAGGAGTTACAACTTTCTTTATTGACGAAAAAATAGATACTGGCGCTATCATATTTCAAGAAAAACTTTCAATTTCTCCTACAGAAAATGCAGGACAGCTTCACGATAGATTAATGAATGCTGGAAGTGAACTTGTTATAAAAACCGTACAAGCAATTGAAGAAGATCTCATTACAACTCATATTCAAGATACTAATAACGATCTAAAAACTGCATATAAACTCCATAGTGATAATACAAAAATAGATTGGAACGCTCCTTTAGAAACTATTTATAATCACATAAGAGGCCTTAGTCCATATCCAACAGCCTACACATTATTAGAAAATGATGGAAAAGAACAACGTGTGAAAATTTATAATGCATTTATAAAAGAAGACAAAGAAGTAACATTAGAAACTGGCAGCATTTCTATCATAGATAATCATCTAGCTATTGCCACTCCAGGAGGATACATTTGTATTACAGAAATACAACTTTCTGGTAAACGTAAAATGTCTGTAAAAGACCTTTTAAATGGTTACAAGTTTAGCAAAAATGCAAAAATGCGCTAAACCCCTGCCCTCATTGACGTTAAGTGATTATTAAAAATAGCATTCTTTATCAACAATTGCCCTGACTTATCAACAAAACCGCCTATTTAGCTTGCTATCGCTTGTGTGAGAGCATAATCCATATAAATTTGTTAGTGAATTAAACATTTAAGTTTAACCAACATTTAATTAATTAATACAATACATTATGAACAAATCAGAATTAATCGATGGAATGGCAGAGCACGCAGGAATTACTAAAGCGGCTGCAAAAAAAGCTTTAGAATCTTTCTTAGGTGATGTCGAAGGAACTCTTAAAAAAGGTGGACGTGTTTCTCTTGTAGGTTTTGGATCTTGGTCTGTTTCTAAGCGTAATGCACGTGAAGGAAGAAACCCACAAACTGGAGCAACTATCAAGATTGCTGCTAAAAATGTAGTAAAGTTCAAGGCTGGATCTGAGCTTGCTGATTCAGTAAACTAGTCGATTACTAAGTGTTATATAAAAGTGTGCAATTAATTTTGCGCACTTTTTTATTTTTAAGAATTATGATTTTTTTCTGCTTTCGCGAAAGCAGAATGAATACCTCATAAATAACACACTACAAAAAATAGTAATGCTAGTAAAAAAGTAGAAAGTGCTACTTTCTTTAGTTCTGGGTCTAATTCTGGATGAGATTTTGTTTTATACACCTTTACAAGATGTATTGTCACAGGCACAAAAGCAAGTAAAGAGAGATATTCTAGTATATTCTGTAAACTCATAAATATATAAGTAAACCAACTACTTAAACTCAAAATAAAGAGAGCTGTGTGATAAAATACAGCCTTTTTTTTACCTAAGATAACTGCCATTGTATTTTTACCTACTTTTTGATCTTCCTTACGATCACGCATATTATTAAGATGCAATACCATTGTAGAAAGAGCCCCTATTGTTGTAGCTGGTAATATCTGAACAAACGAAAGCTGTTGTGTAAACAAAAAGTAACAACCCGCCACACCTATTAAACCAAAAAATATAAATACAAAAAGATCTCCCATACCTCGATATCCATAAGCTGTCTCTCCTACGGTATATTTTATAGCAGAAATAATAGCAACAAGCCCCAGTACTAAAAATAGTAATGACAATAAAAATTGATCTTTACCAAAAGCCGTATATATCAATAGTATAACAATTAGTACCGTAATTACAGAAGTGATAACAATTGCCTTTTTAAGATGAAAGGCAGTGAGTAAACCACTTTGCATCGCACGAGCTGGCCCTACTCTATCTTTATTATCTGTTCCTTTAATTCCATCCCCATAATCGTTTGCATAGTTTGATAAAATCTGAAAACCCAATGTAGCCAGCAATGCAAGCAAAAAAACACTCCATTCAAAAGCATCTGACTTTAAAGCAAGTGCACCTCCTACAATAATACCAGATATAGATAATGGTAATGTTCTAGGTCTAGCGGCACTGAGCCATACTTTAAATGAAGGCATACTTAATTTTAGAACGTAAAAATACCATTTTATTAATGTAAAATAACATTGCTTACTATTGTTTCGTTTTTAGTAGCTTAGTCATCATAATATCATTACTATGCATATAAAAAAAATATTTTATTCCTTATTGATAACGCTCTCTATTATAGGTTGTAAAAATGATAATGCTACACCAAAAACAGAAATAGAAGTGCTATCACCTCCTTTTTTTTGGGAAGCTTCTAATATGTATTTTTTACTTACAGATCGTTTTTATAATGGCAACCCTAATAATGATATTCAATTTGAAAGAACTAAAGAGACAGCTGTTTTAAGAGGTTTTGAAGGTGGAGATTTAAAAGGTATACAGCAAAAGATAGAAGAAGGCTATTTTACAGATTTAGGAATTAACGCTATATGGTTTACTCCTATTGTAGAGCAAATACACGATGCTGTAGATGAAGGTACAGGAGTCACATATGCATATCACGGATATTGGACCAAAGACTGGACAGCACTAGACCCTTCTTTTGGTACTACAGAAGATTTACAAAGCTTAATAGAGGCTGCTCATAATAAAGGAATACGTATTGTAATGGACATTGTCCTTAATCATACAGGACCTGTAACAGACAAAGATCCCTTTTGGGGAGAAAACTGGGCTCGTAAAAATCCTATTTGTAAATTTTCTACATACAACAATACTACCGAGTGTAATCTTGTAGATAATCTTCCAGATATCCTATCTGAAAGTGACAAAGAGGTTGAATTACCTCCTACACTAGTTAAAAAATGGAAAAAAGAAGGAAGATATGAACAAGAAGTAAAAGAACTAGACATTTATTTTAAAGAAAATAGTCTAGCTAAAACTCCTAGAAATTATATCATAAAATGGCTTACAGATTATATAAGAGAGTTTGGTATAGACGCTTTTAGAGTAGATACTACTAAACACGTAGATGAAGGTTCTTGGTTAGCCCTTAGAGATCAAGCAGATAAAGCTTTTACAATCTTTAAAGAAAACAACCCAGAGAAAGTGCTTGATAACACACCTTTTTTTATGTTTGGTGAGGTATATAACTATTCTATCAATAGTGGTCGTATTTATGATTTTGGTGATAAAAAAGTAGATTATTATGCGCACGGTTTTGATAACCTCATCAATTTTCAATTTAAATATGACGCTCAGGGAGATTATGAATCTTTATTTTCAAAATATGCATCTATAAATGATACTATTTTTAAAGGAAAAAGTTTTCTAAACTATGCAACTTCTCACGACGATGGGCAACCTTTTGACAAAAAACGTTTGACACCTATGGAAACTGGAACAAAATTAATACTCACCACAGGTATTTCTCAAGTTTATTATGGAGATGAAAGTGCTCGAAATCTTACTATTGAAGGCGCAAATGGTGATGCTACATTGCGTAGTTTTATGAATTGGGATGATTTGAAAACTCCAGAAACACTAGAAATTCTATCACACTGGCAAAAATTGGGTCGTTTTAGAAGAAATCACCCATCAATAGGTGCTGGTAAACATAAAATGTTAAGTCAATCGCCATATATTTTTCAGCGGTCATTTAACAAAAATGAATATTCAGACCAAGTAATTATAGGGCTTGATCTACCTCTAGGAAGTAAAAGTATTGAAATGAATGACGCTTTCGCGAAAGCAAAAAAAGTAACAGACGCTTATTCTGGAACAACAGTTACTGTAACAAACGGTAAAGTAAATCTAAACACTCCTTACACTATTATATTACTAGAAATATCAGAATACTAAGATACTTGATGTAAAAAAGAAGCGACTACTTCATTTATGCCAAGTTGCATTGTAGGATCTTTAATGTCTAATTTATCAGTATCATAATGATCATAAAAAGAAGGAAAACTAAAAGCTTCAACAACGATACCTCCATAACGAGGTATTGTATTTTTCATATAATCTAATGCTGACGCTCCTCCTCGTTTCCCCGGAGATGTGCTAACTAATAGTATTTTTTTTGATTCTAAAAAATTACGATCTGCGCGAGATAACCAGTCTAAAATATTTTTAAAAAAAGCAGATATCATCCCATTATGCTCATTTACTGCTATAATTAATGCAGAGGCTTCTGAAATTTTATTTTTAAGAATTTGTATAGATATCGGAATACCAGAATCTTGTTCTATGTCTATGTTATAGATAGGAAATAGTTCACTCACTAAAGATATTTGCTTGATGCGATCGTCATCTATGAGTTTCATAATATGACTGAGCAACATACTATTAATAGATTTTTTACTATTACTTCCTGATAATGCTACAATACTATCCATAAAAATTTATATAAAAAAAAGTTGCACTAAGGTAACTTTTTTTAAATTTATAGAAGTGTTTTTTACAAGCTTAAACTAAGTGTAGCTATTATTGATGAATTATCTCTATTTACTGTTGCTCTATCTGTAAGTCCTACATCAAATAGTTGCTCACCACGATCTTGTGTATAAAAATCATAAGCTACATCAACTTTTATTTGCCCAAAATTATAACCTATTCCAGCAGAGTATCCTGAAAGATCACCAATGGTAGTTTCATCTTCAAAAGGACTTGTTTCAAAACGGTAACCCCCTCTAAAACTCCACTCATTAGATCTTATTTCTCCTCCTAATTTATAACGGTGTACTACTTGTAAGATATCTTGTATTGCGATATTCTGATCATTAAAAAAGCTATCTGTTTCTGGTCTAAAACGCAAGTTTGAATAATCTTGATAGGTATAATCAAAACTTATTAAACCTTGTTTTCCAAATAAATAAGCAGCACTACCTGTAATTTTTCCTGGAGTTTTTATTTGATAATCTTCAAAAACATTTATTACCTGAGGATTTACATTAGTGGTAAATTCTCCAAGATTATCTACTGCACTTGTACTAATTTGTTGTGATGTCTCCTCTGATAGAGTTAACCAAGTAGGAGAATCATATGTAAATCCTAAACGTAAATTATCATTAACTTTTGAAATACCTCCTAACTGAAAAGAAAAACCTCTTCCTACTGTTCTTAAATTATTTTCAAAACGAATATCTGTTACGTTAGTTAGATCTACTTCTGCTCCCGCATTATTAGATTCAAATAATACAGTTGTTCTGTTATAATCTAAAAAGTGTGAGTTTAAATTAACTCCTAGAAACAAATTATCATTATACTGAGCTGCTAGATTAAAAGATGCCTTACCATTAGATCCACTTGAAGCAAGAACATATTCTTGATCATAATTTGTAGCTCTAGTATTTGTTGTATAAACAGTATTTGTTAACTCAGCTGAATCAGGTTCAAGAATAAAAGATTGAAAGCCTAAAAATGCTTGTTGTGCACCAAAACCTTCGTTTTCTCCTAAAAATTGATACAAGTCTGATATAGACTCACCATCAACTGTTTCTAATAAATCTAAAGAAACTCCTTGAGCAAATTCATTAAAGTAGGATGAGATAGAATTAGAATTAACACCCTGAGCTATAAATTGATCATCATAATTTGCTGATCGATCATAATTAAAACCTAGAGATATTTTAGACCATCTAGAATTTTGCGATCCTCTAATAACAAAAACACCTCCTACTTGATTTACTGAAAGATCAGAATCTGAAATATTTGTTTGATCTCCAAAAAAAGAGGTTGTATTATCATAAGAATCATTTGCAAAAGTTATTGACGCTATTCCTTTAGTAAAAACCGCACTACTTGCAGGGTTATCTCCTATTGCACTCAAATCTCCTCCTAATGCTCCAAAAGCTCCTCCCATTGCTCTATAACGCGCAGTACCTGTAACATTTGATGTTCCATAACGTAATGCATCTACTATAGATTGGGCAAAAGTACTCCCTGTAACCATAAAGGCTACTATATATATAAATGTTTTCATATGTTTATTGATTGTAGAACTATAAAACCCTATCCTCTTCTTGAACCACCTCTTGAAGAAGAAGATCTAGATGATGATCTTGAAGAACCACTACTTCTTGAGGAAGAACGAGAAGGTGATGAAGCTCTCGAGCTACTTCTATATGAAGAAGATCTTCTAGTAGTTGTTCCGCTACTTCTTCTACTAGTATTAGATGAAGCTCTTGAGGTAGTTCCTCTACTCCTTGTTGTAGGTCTAGAGCGAGAGGTTGTCGTTGGTCTTCCTCTTGTAACTCTATCTCTAGAAACAGATCCATTAGAAGGTCTAGTTCTTGTAACATTGTTACCTCTAGAAGTAGTTGTTCCAGTTGTTGGTCTTCCTCTTGTAACCCCATCACGAGAAACAGTTCCTCTATTTCTTGAGTATGTTGCACGGCTTCTAGTAGTAGACAACCTTCTTCCAGATGCAGACCTTGCTCTAGAAGAAACATTTCTACCGTTATTATTTCTAGAAACTGTCCTTGCTCTACTTGCAGTTCTACCAGAAATATTTGATCTTCTTGCAGTATTATATGCTATAAATCCATTATTAAATCTTCCACCAAATCTATTTCCGTAGAATGCGTTACCATAAAAACGATTACCCGAAAATCCATAAAAAGGTCTGTAAAAACCACCATAGCTAAAAGGTGACCAATAAGCTACATAGGGACTATAAAAACCGCCATAACCATAACCGCCGTAACCAAAACCTCTAAAACCTCTAAAACCTAAGCCAAAATTATTAAATCCACCATAGCCATAACCGAAACCAAAGTTGTTAAAACCTCCATAACCCCAAGCAGAATTATTATAGTAATTGATCTCAACATCATCTACTTCATCTCCCCATCCTGCATAACCAGTATTTACATCAAAACTTGATTCGTCTATATAAATATCTTCACCAGCTTCAGAAGAATACGAATCTACATCTGTAAATACATCTACATCCCCTTGAATATCTTGTGTCGAACTTCCAAAATAGTTTTTATAGAACTGACTATTTGAGCTTCCATTTGTACTGGCAGCAACAGATTCTTGCGTTGTTTCTTGACTAGAACTACTACTATAAATTCCATCTTCATCATATACTTGCTGTGCAGCTGTACAGGCAACTAGTGTGTACATAGCAAGCGCAGCAAGAGAGACATTTTTCAAAAGGCTACTAAATGAGGTAATTAATTTCATAACGATCTTGTTTTAATTGTTGCTTGGTGTAAAAATACCTAATTTTGCTTAGTATTTTTACAATAATTATAGACACAATATTTGTGCCAAAAAAAGAATTTATGGGCAAGAACCTCACAAAAAGAAGTGAAGATTATTCAAAATGGTATAATGAACTCGTTATTAAAGCAGACTTAGCAGAAAACTCTGCTGTTCGGGGGTGTATGGTAATTAAACCATATGGATATGCTATATGGGAAAAAATGCAAGCAGAACTAGATCGAATGTTTAAAGAAACTGGTCACGAAAACGCATATTTTCCATTATTTGTTCCTAAAAGCCTCTTTGAAGCCGAAGAAAAAAACGCAGAAGGTTTTGCAAAAGAATGTGCTGTAGTAACACATTATAGATTAAAAACAGACCCTGAAGACAGTAGTAAACTTATTGTCGATCCAAATGCTAAACTTGAAGAAGAGCTTATTGTAAGACCTACTAGTGAAGCAATTATCTGGAACACATATAGAGGATGGATTCAATCTTACAGAGATTTGCCATTACTTATAAATCAATGGGCAAATGTTGTACGTTGGGAAATGCGCACACGCCTATTTTTAAGGACAGCAGAATTTCTTTGGCAAGAAGGTCATACAGCCCACGCTACAAAAAAAGAAGCTCTAGCTGAAGCAGAACAAATGAATGATATATATGCAGAATTTGCAGAAAATTTTCTAGCAGTTCCTGTAATTAAAGGGATAAAAACAGAAAGCGAGCGTTTTGCAGGAGCAGATGAAACGTATTGTATTGAAGCATTAATGCAAGATGGCAAAGCACTTCAAGCAGGAACTTCTCATTTCTTAGGACAAAACTTTGCAAAAGCATTTGATGTTAAATTTACCACTAATGAAGGAAAACAAGAATACGTTTGGGCAACTTCTTGGGGAGTATCTACTCGTCTAATGGGAGCACTTATAATGACTCATAGTGATGATCAAGGTCTGGTATTACCACCTAACTTAGCGCCTTTTCAAGTAGTTATTGTTCCGATATATAAAGGTCAAGAACAGCTTGAGGCCATCTCACAAGTTGCAAATGAAATTGTAAGCGATCTAAAATTACACGGTGTTACTGTAAAATATGATAACAGAGACACTCACAAACCGGGTTGGAAATTTAATGAGTATGAACTCAAAGGAGTGCCTCTACGTATAGGAATAGGACCAAAAGATCTAGAAAAAAGAACGGTAGAACTTGCAAGACGAGATACACTTACCAAAGAGTTTATTGCAAAAGACAATGTAGTAGAAAAGATAGTAGATCTACTTAAAGAAATACAAGACAATCTTTACAAAAAAGCAAAAGACTACAGAGACACTCATATAACAGAAGTAAATGACTTTAAAACATTTAAAGAAATGCTAGATACAAAAGGTGGTTTTATAAGTGCACATTGGGATGGTACAATAGCTACTGAAGACAAGATAAAAGAACTTACAAAAGCAACAATAAGATGTATTCCTATGAGTAGTACTCAAGAAGCTGGAACCTGCGTCTTTTCTGGGGCTAAGTCCAAAAGAAGAGTCTTATTTGCAAAGGCATATTAAAAAAAATAAGAAAAAGTACAATTGATGTTTGTGTGATCTAAAAATAGTTGTATTTTTGCATCCGCAATTCAAACAATTGTTCTAGGCCCGTTCGTCTATCGGCTAGGACGCCAGGTTTTCATCCTGGTAAGAGGGGTTCGATTCCCCTACGGGCTACAATTTTTTTGATAAGTTTTTTTTAATAAAACTTATATGTTTCTAGGCCCGTTCGTCTATCGGCTAGGACGCCAGGTTTTCATCCTGGTAAGAGGGGTTCGATTCCCCTACGGGCTACAATTTTTTTATAATTTATTTAAAAAACAGTAATGGCAAATCATAAGTCAGCTTTAAAAAGAATTAGAAGTAACGATGCTAAGCGTCTTAGAAATCGTTACCAGCACAGAACGACTCGTAATGCAATAAAGAAATTGCGTGAGACTACTGACAAGAAAGATGCAGAAGCATTATTTCCTGCTGTTGCTTCAATGATTGATAAGCTTGCAAAGCGCAATGTTATTCACAATAACAAAGCAGCAAATTTAAAATCTAAACTTGCAAAACACATAGCAGCCCTTTAATAGCTGTTATTCTTACTATACTTTAAAAACTTCTATTATTTCTTTAGAAGTTTTTAAAGTTATAAAAAACGAGTATGTTTCCGCTTTCGCGAAAGCATAAAAAACATACCCTTAAATAAATAATTTTGTAGATTAGATCTACATCTGCTTAGGCTAACCTCTGACGAAACTCGTGTATGTTACCCCAAAGTAAACCCTTTTAACATCCATACAATGGAAGATTTAGTAAAGTTTGTTCAAGACGAATTTGTAAAAAAGAATGATTTCCCAGAATTTTCAGCTGGTGACACAATCACTGTGTACTATGAAATTAAGGAAGGTGAAAAAAGTAGAACTCAGTTTTTTAGAGGTGTTGTTATACAACTAAGAGGCTCTGGAGCAACTCAGACGTTTACTATACGTAAAATGTCTGGAACAGTAGGAGTTGAACGTGTATTCCCCATTAACTTACCTGCAATCCAAAAAATTGAAATAAATAAAAGAGGTATTGTACGTCGTGCGCGTATCTTTTACTTTAGAGGTCTTACTGGTAAGAAAGCTCGTATTAAAGAAAGAAGAGGATAATCACTTCCATATTATAATATTTTTAAAAGTGCCATTATATAGTGGCACTTTTTTTATTCGTTATATTTAAAAATAATGATTGTCAAAAATTTGTAATACCTACCATAAAAACCCATTATATTCAGTTATAAATGTATTGTATTTAACAAACATTGTTTTTTACGTTAAATATATACGATTATGACCATATAAGAATTGCATATAACACTCACTATACGCTATATTTGCAAGCTCCTTAAAAAGGAAAATTGCAATTAATTACTTAAAAAAATACAATAAATGGCTACAAAGAAAACAACCATAAAATATACACTTACAGATGAAGCTCCAATGCTTGCGACACACTCATTTTTACCTATCGTAAAACGCTTTACTGGATCTTCTAATATTGATATGGAACTTGTAGACATCTCTCTTGCAGGCCGTATAATAGCAAACTTTCCAGATAACCTTACCGAAGATCAAAAGCAAGAAGATGCACTTGCTGCTCTAGGAGAGCTTGCAAAAAAGCCTGAAGCAAACATTATCAAATTACCTAATATAAGTGCTTCTATACCTCAATTAACTGCTGCTATCAAGGAATTACAGAGTGATGGATATAATATTCCTGATTTTCCAGAAGAACCACAAACTGATGAAGAAAAGGCGATTCGCCTTCGTTATTCTAAGGTTTTAGGTAGTGCTGTAAATCCAGTGTTAAGAGAAGGGAATTCTGATAGACGTGCCCCAAAACCTGTAAAAGAGTTTGCAAGAAAAAACCCGCACTCAATGGGTCCTTGGACAGCAGATTCTAAAACACACGTTGCGACAATGTCTGAAGGCGATTTTAGAAATAATGAAAAATCTATAACTATAGAAAATGCCGGTGCTGTTACTATAACTCATATAGCCCAGGATGGCAGTAAAACAATATTAAAAGAAAATGTAGCAGTACTTGACAAAGAAATTATAGATGCTTCTGTAATGGAAAAGAAAGCACTCATTAGTTTTCTTGAAGCACAGGTAGCAGATGCAAAAGAGACTGGAGTACTTTTCTCATTGCATATGAAAGCTACAATGATGAAAATATCTGACCCAAAGATATTTGGACACGCAGTACGTGTGTTTTTTGCGCCTGTATTTGATAAATATGCAACTACTTTTGAAGAATTAGGAGTAGATGTAAATAATGGTTTTGGAGATCTTTTATCTAAAATACAAGAACTCCCTTCTGATAAAAAAGAAGAAATAGAAGCTGCTATAAAAGCTTGTTATGACGCAAGACCAGATCTTGCAATGGTAGATTCTGATAAGGGAATTACTAACTTACACGTACCTAGTGATGTTATCATTGATGCTTCTATGCCAGCTATGATACGCAGTTCTGGTCAAATGTGGAATACTGAAGGAAAATTACAAGATACTAAAGCAGTAATTCCAGATAGTAGTTATGCCGGTATATATCAAGAAACAATAGATTTTTGTAAAAAGAATGGTGCTTTTGATCCTACAACAATGGGAACAGTTCCTAATGTAGGACTTATGGCTCAAAAAGCAGAAGAATATGGATCTCACGATAAAACATTTGAAATTACTGCTCCTGGTAAAGTAGAAGTCACAGATGCAAACGGAACTCTACTTACATCTCACGATGTAAATACTGGAGATATCTGGAGAATGTGTCAAGTAAAAGATGCACCTATTCAAGATTGGGTAAAACTAGCTGTAGGCAGAGCTAGAGCAACTGGTGTTCCTGCGATATTTTGGTTAGACGAAAACCGTGCTCACGATGCAGAACTTATTAAAAAAGTACATACATACTTAAAAGATCACGACACAAATGGTCTTGACATACAAATTATGTCTCCTGTTCTTGCTACAAGATTCTCTTTAGAACGTATCAAGAAAGGCCAAGACACAATTTCTGTAACAGGAAACGTACTTCGTGATTATAACACAGACCTCTTCCCTATTTTAGAAGTAGGGACTAGTGCAAAAATGCTTTCTATCGTACCACTGATGAATGGCGGTGGTTTATTTGAAACAGGTGCTGGAGGATCTGCACCTAAGCACATCCAACAATTTTTACAAGAAGGTCACTTACGATGGGATTCTTTAGGAGAGTTTCTTGCACTTGCTGTGTCATTAGAGCACGTTGCTACCACTCAAAATAACGACCGCGCCCAAGTACTTGCAGATACACTAGACGCTGCAACTATTAAATTTTTAGATAACGGAAAATCTCCTTCTCGTAAAGTAAATGAATTAGATAATAGAGGAAGTCACTTCTACCTTGCTTTATATTGGGCACAAGAACTTGCTTCACAAACTAAAAATGAGGAACTTAAAAATGAGTTTGCTCCTATTGCAGAAAAAATGGCTGCAAACGAAACTCAAATCATTAATGAGCTCAATGTAGCACAAGGAGATGCACAAGATATTGAAGGCTATTATAGTGTAAGCAGTCCAAAAACATTTGCTGCTATGCGACCTAGTGCAACTTTTAATGCAATTATCGATTAAGATATTTAATACGCTTTCGCGAAAGCGTACTTTTTACTATACATACAAAAAAGTCTCTTCATTATTTTGAAGAGACTTTTTTACACAATAACATATTATTACAACAGCATATCTTTCTTATAAATTAAAATCTTTGACAAACTATTTATTAGTAGGCTTCAAGAAAATAACTCAAAACTTATTTTATACTATAATTAATCATAAATAAGTTAATAGTCTGTAATTTTATGCTAAAAATTTCAGGATGAGAAAAATCTTTACAGTTATACTCATTTGTATTACTACTATACAAATTATAGCTCAAGAAAAATATACTTTAAGTGGCACCATAACAGATGCTGAAAGTAACGAGACACTCATAGGGGTTTCTATTCTCTTTCCCGAACTATCTAATGGTGTGGTTACAAATTCATATGGTTTTTATAGTATTACTTTACCAGCAGGGATATATAATGTTCAAGTAAGTTATTTGGGGTATAGTACTATTACAAAATCCATCACACTTTCTAAAAATATACGTAGCAATTTTGCTTTAGAACAATCACTAGAATCACTAGACGAAGTAGTTATAGAAGAAAAAGTAGAACGAGTACGTATCCGTAAACCACAAATGAGTGTTAATGCATTGAGTGCGGAAACCATAAAAGATATTCCTGTGGTTTTAGGTGAAGCAGATGTTATAAAAGCTATTTTATTACTACCTGGTGTTACCAGTGCTGGTGAAGGAGCCTCTGGTTTTAATGTAAGAGGAGGTGCTGCAGATCAAAATTTAATACTGCTTGACGAGGCTACTATTTTTAACTCTTCACATCTCTTTGGTTTTTTCTCAGTATTTAATCCAGATGCTATCAAAGATTTAAAATTGTACAAAGGAGGAATTCCTGCTCGTTATGGAGGTAGAGTATCTTCTGTATTGGATATTTATCAAAAAGAAGGAAATAGCAAAGAATTTAAAGTAAATGGCGGTATAGGAGCTGTTGCAAGTAGACTTCTTGTAGAAGGCCCTATTATTAAAGATAAGGCCGCTTTCCTTTTTGGAGGTAGAGCTTCTTATGCACATCTCTTTTTACCTCTTTTTGATTTAAACAATAGCGCATATTTTTATGATCTCAATACAAAAATTAATTATAAGATTAACAATAACAACAGTTTATACCTCTCAGGGTATTTTGGTCGTGATTTATTTAGTATTGATGAAAGCTTTAGAAATGTATATGGAAATGCCGTAGGAAACCTTAGATGGAACCACATTTTTTCTGACAAGTTATTTTCTAATGCATCACTTATATATAGTGATTATGATTATGGATTAGATCTAGATTTTGTAGGTTTTGAATGGGACTCTGGCATCACTAATATCAATGCAAAATATGATGTTACATATTATGCAAATGAAAAGTTTAAAATTTACGCTGGTCTTAATAATTTATACTACACTTTTAACCCAGGACGAATACAACCTAATGGTCCAGATTCTGGTATAGTAGAAGATCAACTCACTAAGAAATTTGCAAATGAGTTTGCTGCATATATAGATATAGAACATAAAGTGACTCAAGACTTATCACTTGAATATGGATTACGATACAGTAATTTTATAAGGCTTGGACAAGATGAAATCAATGTATACCGCAATAATGAAGCAGTCATTTTTGATCCTCTTTTATTAATCTATCAAGGTGCAGATCCCATAGGTGTTCAAAATCCATCTAGAAGTGATCAACTTGCTACTTTTGATGCCCTTGAGCCTAGGCTAGCTGCTTCTTATGCTTTTAATGATAACACCTCAATAAAGGCAAGCTATACTAGATTAGTGCAATATTTACACTTATTGTCAAACACAAGCTCTCCTACTCCACTTGATATTTGGACACCTAGTGGACCTTTTATAGATCCGCAAAAGTTAGATCAATTTGCTGTAGGCTATTTTAAAAATTTCTATGCTGGAAATAAAGAATATACGCTAGAAACAGAAGTTTTTTACAAAAGCATTGATAATCGCATAGATTATATAGATGGTGCCCAACTTATCGCAAATGATGCTATTGAGCAAGTGATCTTACAGGGAGAAGCAAGAGCTTATGGTCTTGAGTTTTTATTACGTAAAAATGAAGGGAAATTAAAAGGTTTTCTTGCATACACACTATCTAAATCTGAGCAAAGAACACCAGGGAGAACACCTGAAGAATTGGGGATTAATGGTGGAGAGTGGTATAATACTCCTTATGATAAAACGCACGATATCTCAATGAATCTTAGTTACTCTTTGAGTGATAAATGGAAATTTGGGAGTAATTTCTTATTTCAAACAGGACAACCTACTAATTTCCCAACAGGGCAATTTGAATTTCAAGGTATTACAATCCCAACATTTGGACTCCGTAATGAACAACGACTACCAGAATATCATAGGCTAGATATAAGTGCTACGCTCACTCCAAAAGCAAACCTAGGGAGAAAGAGACAATCTGAATGGGTTTTTAGTGTCTATAATATATATAATCGCCGCAATGCTGCTTCTATAAACTTTAGACAAAATGAAGGTGCTAATGAAGCTATACGGACTTCTATTTTTGGTATTATTCCGTCTGTGACTTATAATTTTAAATTTTAAAACAATGAGATATATATCACTTTTAATATTGATACTGTTTACTTGTTCTTGTGAAGATATAATAGATGTAGATCTTGATAATGACGAACCGCGTCTTATTGTAGATGCATTGGTACGTATAGATACTTCTCAAGAATTTACAGAAGCAAATATAAGAGTCTCTTTAAGTTCTTCATTTTTTGGAGAGATAGAGCCTGCTTTAATTGAAAGTATGGAAATGCAAAACCCCATATCTGGTAGTTCTGTTCCATATGAACCCATCCCAGAAGAGCCTGGTTTATATAGACCTTTTGCCATTTTTGGTTCTCCAGTGGCTAATAATATGATACAAACTAGCTGGCTTACAAACCCGGAAGAACCCATTACACTCTTTGTAAGATATGATGATCAATTATATATTGCGAGAACTTCATTTGTGCCTAGTGTCCCTATTGATAATTTAGAACAAGGAGATGGTGAGCTTTTTAGTGACGATACTACTGAGGTAGAAATTACCTATACAGATGTTGAAGATAGAGATGATTTCTATGTAATAGATTTTGATTTTAATGAGTTCATAGCTTCAGAAGATCGATTTTATGCTGGACAACAATTTTCTTTTTCGTACTTCTATGATGAGCAATTACAAAGTGGCCAGGAAGTAAACATTAGTATTTTAGGGGCAGATCAATCTTTTTTTGATTATATAAATGGACTACTGGAACAGAGCCAGCAAGGACAAAATGGCCCCTTTCAAACGCCTACTGCCACTGTAAGAGGTAACTTTTTAAATGCTACAGGAATAGATAACATAGATATTTTTAATAATACCGCAAGACCAGATGCCTTTATTTTGGGGTATTTCTCACTTTCGCAAGAGCATACTAGTTCTATTGTGATTGAATAAAATTATATGAAAAAATATACCCAATTATTAACAACATTACTAATCTTATTTTGTTTAAGTTGTGAAGACGAAATAGAAGTTGATTTTGAAAACTCAGAAGAACGTCTCATTGTAGATGCATTGATTGAAGTAGAAACAACTAGTGATATGACCTTTGCTAGTATTCTTATCAGAAAAACTGCTCCCTTTGATCAAGAAGGAAGATTGGAAGGAGCTTTAATAACAAATATTACTCTACAAAACTCTGTTACTGGGGAGTTTATATTTTATGATTCTAATAATGAATCTGGCCAATATAATCCTATTGAAGGTCAAGAGTCAGAAGTTTCTCAACAGAGTGTAGAAACTAGCTTTTTTACAACACAAAACGCTAATTATATTTTGAGATTTGATTATAAGGAGAACTCTTATATAGCTTTCAGCAATTTAGCCTTTTCATCTCCAATAACAATAGAACAAACAACTAACATAAATAGTCTAGAAAGAGAAGTTACAGTGAGATTTGAAGATATTGAAAATCAAGAAAATTACTACATTATTGAGTTTGATGGTCGGACTTTTTTAACAGCCTCAGATCGGTTTTTTGAAAATGGAGAAGCAATTATATCTTTCAATAGATCTTTAGATAATTCTGAAGATACGAGAACTGAATCCGTAAGAAATATTGGTGCTGATGTAGAATTTTTCAATTATTTTAATGCTATTTTACAGCAAAGTGATCAGGGTGACCCTAACTTCCAGATACCAAGAACAACAATTAGAGGAAATATTGTTAAAATAGAAAATGGCATTCCTTCAGAAGATATAGATAATTTTCCATTAGGGTACTTTACTATATCCGAAAAGTATACAGATACTATTGTAATCGAATAAAATTATTAAGTTTTTACACACTTTTGCGAAAGCATAACAATAAAACATACTCTTTTTCATTATTAGTATTGATTGACTACATTAGCTATATATATGACGCAACGGTTTATATTTTTATTTTTTATACATATACAGTGCTGGAATATGCTAGCACAAAAAGATATCCCTAAAAATTATTTTGTAAATCCACTAGACGGCTCGATGGTGGTTGCTGGTACTTTTGGTGAGTTACGTAGTAATCATTTTCATAGTGGTCTAGACCTTAAGACACAACAACGTCAAGGACTTCCCGTATATGCGAGTGCTTCTGGAACAGTGAGTCGCATAAAGATCTCACATTATGGTTATGGAAAAGCTTTGTACGTTTTGCACCCTAACGGGTATACTACTGTATATGCACATTTACAAAAGTTTTCTCCTGAAATAGAAGCATATGTAAAAGCAGCGCAGTATAAGAAAGAGAAATTTGAAATAGAACTCTTCCCTAAAAGTGGTGTTCTTAGTATTAATCAAGGCGAAATACTAGCATATAGTGGAAATACAGGAAGTAGCGGCGGACCTCATTTACATTTTGAAATACGTGATAGCAATGCTCGACCTATGAATCCTTTTCTTTTTGGACTTGCTGCTAAAGATACTAGAATACCTACTATTAATGAATTATATGCATACCCTTTAGATGAAGAAAGTGTTATAAATAAAAGCGGGAATCCTATTTCTTTACGACTTACTAAAAAACCCGATGGTTCATTTCAATCAGAAAGTATCAAAGCAAAAGGAGCAATAGGTTTTTCTATCGGCACAATAGATCAACAAGACTTAGCAAATAACAAAAATGGTATCTATATTATTGAAACTAGTCTCAATGGAGAGACTAATTTTGAGCTTAAGATGGATAAATTTTCTTTTGCAGAAACACGTTACCTAAATCGAATGATAGACTATAAACTTCATAAAGAAAAACGAAAAAGGGTACAGAAATTATTTATAGAAAAAAATAATCCATTGAGTATATATACTACTCATAAAGATAATGGTGTTATACATATAGAAGATAGTCTTTCGTATCAATATAAAATAGACGTAAAAGATTATGCAGGCAATACTGTAAAAATAAACATTCCTATTACTGGAAGTAGTGATAGTATACAGATACCTCGTGTCATCACAAAAACAGATGATTATATATATAGTGATCAAGGATATAATTATAACGAGGGTCGATATGAAGTGTATATCCCTAAAAATGCTTTGTATGAAGATACTTATCTAGATATCAATGTACAAGATGATAAACTCAACCTTCACAACAATACAATTCCAGTACATAAAAATATTATAATCTCTTATGATTTATCTAATTACAAAAAAAATGATAGAGATAAACTCTATTTAGGTAGATTGAACTGGAAAGATCAAGCATATTATAACAGCTCTCGTATAGTAGGTGATAAATTACAAATAAGCACTAGAATATTGGGCACCTATGCACTTGCAAAAGATGCAACACCTCCTGTTATAACTCCTATAAATATTACTCCTAAAAAATGGATGTCTAAATATAGATATATCACATTAGAAATAGAAGATGAAGATAGCGGCATAAAAGGGTATAGAGCTACTGTAAATGGCAAATTCATATTGTTAGAATATGACCCCAAAACAAAAAAACTTACACACGATTTTAATGATGGTATTATAACAGATACCGAAAACTTATTTAAACTTATTGTGACAGATAATGTAGGAAATAACACTATTTTTGAAACCACATTTTTTAGAAAAAACTCACGTTGAAAAACTACTATATAACCATAGCAATTATACTTTTTGCTTTTTTAAATCTACATTCTCAAACAGCTACCATACGTGGTATTGTTACAGATGAAGACCAGTTACCACTGTCTAATGTTGTTGTAAGTTATAGTAGTAAAGGCACTACAACTAACAACAATGGCTTTTACATCATAAAAATTCCAGCAAATCAAGAAGTTAATATAACATATACTCTCTTAGGGTTAAAAAAGATAACTCAAACTTTTAATGCTGCTCCTAACGTAGAGATAGAGTTTAACCCTATTCTTACCTCAGATATCGAGCAACTAAGCACTGTTGTATTAAGTACTACTCCCCGAGAACGAATAGAAGGAATTATAACTTTATCACCAGAAGCTATTAGAAAAATTCCTGGCGCAAATGCTGGTGTTGAAAATTTATTAAAATCACTCCCTGGAATTAGTAATAACAATGAACTAAGCTCCCAATATTCTGTGAGAGGAGGAAACTTTGATGAAAACTTAGTGTACGTAAATGAAATCGAGGTTTATAGACCCTTTTTAGTACGTTCTGGACAACAGGAGGGATTGAGTTTTGTAAACAGCGACCTTGTTCAAAATGTCTCTTTTAGTGCTGGTGGATTCCAGGCTAAATATGGAGATAAACTCTCATCTGTTTTAGATATTACATATAGACGACCTTCAGGTTTTGGAGCAAGTGTAGATGCTAGTCTATTGGGAGGAAGTATTTCTGTAGAAGGTATTTCAAAAAATGGAAGATTTACAGCCCTTAATGGTTTTAGATATAGAGATAATAGCTTGCTGGTAGATGCTAGACAAACTGAAACTAATTTTAGACCTCGATTCTTTGATGCGCAATCATTTTTAACCTACAAGTTTTCTGATAAATTTCAATTAGATTTCCTAGGTAACATTGCTATAAACGATTATGACTTTACCCCTTTAACTAGGCAAACTAATTTTGGAACAGTGTCAGATCCTATTGCACTTATTGTTAATTATGAAGGACAAGAGCAAGATAAGTATGAAACCTATTTTGGAGCACTCAAAGGAACATATACTCTTAATGAACATACTACTCTAAAGTTTTTAGGATCTACGTATCACACTCAAGAACAAGAATTCTTTGACATTTTAGCAAATTATGAATTAGGTACCCCTAACACAAACATAGGTGATGAAGATCTTGGTGAGGTAGAGTTTACCCAGGCAATAGGGTCTCAACTCACACACGCGCGTAATGAACTAGATGCACTTTTTGTAAACGCAGCTTTCAAAGGCACATATCTTAAAGATGAAACTCAAATAGACTGGGGTGTAAAATATACACACGAAGATATAAGAGATCGATTAGAAGAGTTTGAAATTATAGACTCTGCAGGTTTTTCTATAAGACCACCTCTGCCCGATTTTGTAAATCAGCAGCCATTTGAGCCATTTGATGCACCTTTAGAGCCTTTTACAAACATAAGAGCACGTAATAACGTTCAAATAAATAGAGTTTCTGCATATGCTCAATATAGTAAACGTGCAGATTGGGGAGATAACGAAGTATGGATTAACGCTGGTATAAGAGCTCAACAATGGACAGTAAGTGGTGAAGATATAGAAAGCAATACACAAGCCGTTGTGAGCCCAAGAATACAATTAAGTTTAAAACCAGACTGGAAAAAAGATATGGTTTTTAGACTCTCTGGTGGTATCTACCAACAACCGCCATTATATAGGGAGCTTAGAGACTCTTTAGGACAAGTACGTCCTGATGTTAAGGCTCAAAAATCTTTTCATATTGTAACAGGTCTTGATTGGAGTTTTAATATTTGGGAACGTCCTTTTAAACTTGTCTCTGAAGCATATTATAAAGGCTTAGACGATGTAAATCCATATACTCTAGAAAATGTACGTATTAGATACAGAGCAACTAATAATGCAGTAGCTAGAGCCTATGGTATTGAAACCCGACTCAATGGCGAATTTGTTCCTGGCACAGAAAGCTGGATAAGTTTAGGTGTTTTAAAAACAGAAGAAAATATAGATGATAGAGGTTATATACCTAGACCTACAGACCAACGTCTTAAAGTTGCTTTATTATTTCAAGACTATGCACCTAGAATTCCTAGTTTAAAATTATATATAAATATGGTATATCAAACAGGATTACCTGGTGGTTCTCCTAGTTTTGCAGATCCTTATGATTTTGAAACATTACCTAGACTTCCAGATTATTTTAGAGCAGATATGGGAGTAAACTATGTATTTACAGATGCTTCAAAACCTTTTGAAAAAGGACACTGGCTTCATAACTTTAAGGAACTCACTGCAGGATTTGAGATCTATAATATTTTTGACAGACTTAACTCTATTACAAACACTTTTGTAAGAGATGCAAGTACACAACAACAATTTGCAATCCCAAATTTCTTAACCCCTAGAGTATTTAATATAAGATTATCGGCAAAGTTTTAATTTAAGCTGGTACTGATATTAAAAACTCTTTAAGAATACTTATAACATAGTCTACTTCTTCTTTTGTATTGTATTTTGAAAAAGAAAAACGAACATTAGGTTTAACAATGTCTTCTTCAGAAAGCACTTCTTGTAACACGTGAGAGCCTCTATCACTACCACTCTGGCAAGCACTTCCTTTTGAACAAGCGATCCCTTTCATATCAAGTTGAAACAATAAAAGCATAGCCTTATCTATAGCAACTGGTAAACATATATTTAATAAAGTATATGTGCTTTTATCGGGTTTACTACAATTACCATTAAGTTTTATTTCTGGTATTTCTTTTTTTATTTGAGATATAAAATACTCCTTAATATCCAGCACATATGCTCGTTCTTCATCAAGGTTTTTGTATGCATATTCTAGTGCTGTTTCTAAACCTACTATGTTATGTACACTTTCTGTACCAGCACGAAGGCCTCTTTCTTGAGCACCTCCAAAAATTTGAGGTTTAAGACCACTATTCTTTCTTACAAAGGCAAAGCCCACTCCTTTTGGTCCGTGAAATTTATGACCCGCAGCAGCTATAAAATCTACAGGAATGTTTTGAAGATCTACTTCAAAATGACCTATACTTTGTACCATATCTGAATGCACAAGAGCACCATAAGATTTACAAAGCGTTGCAATAGACTTAATGTCTATCATATTCCCTATCTCATTATTAACGTGCATTAAGGTAACAAGCGTTTTTAAATCACTGTCTTTTAATAAACTTTCTAGAGCCTTTTCATCTGGTGTACCGCATTTTTTTAGTGGTACATATTCTATTAAGATATTGTAAGTCTTTGCAGCCTCTTGAGATGCATATAATACTGCGTGATGCTCTATTCGAGAAGTAATAATACGTTGTACACCTAGATCTCGAACAGCACTTTGTATGACAAGGTTATCTGCCTCAGTACCTCCAGATGTAAAGATAATTTCCCCGGCAGATACATTCAAAATACGCGCTACAGTTTTTCGAGCACGCTCTATATGACTCTTTGCTGTTCTTCCCACTGCGTGTGTAGAAGATGGATTGCCTGGCACCTCTCTAAGTACTTCCATCATTCGATCTACAACTTCTTCTCTAACCTGCGTAGTAGCTGCATTGTCAAAATAAACGTTAGTCATACAAAATATTTTTATGCATTTTGATGTAAAAGTAGCTAAAATTAATATACCTAAACCTAGCAATACAATAGACTAATAAACGTTTGACAGTAAAGTAAGTCTATACAGTGTCATATATTTTACGAATTGTTTTTGAGAAAATAATAACGCTTTCGCGAAAGCGTACTTACAAACATTTCTATTATTTTTGTTTTAATACTTTTATGTCTATGAAAAAGATTTTTGCATTTTTTATTTTAATAGCTATAGGTTTATGTAGTTGTGATGATGGTGATTTTATTGTGACTGAATTTGACTTTGACGATGCTACGCTAAATTCGTGTAGCGATTTTGAAGATGATAATGAATACGTCTTCTTTTTGATAAATGATCAAAATGAAGCACTTGCCTTAAATTTTTCTACTACTATAGACATATTAGAAGAACCTTCTTTAGAGGAAGATGAAGAGGTATATATGATTGCGTTATCAGGAGATGATAGTGTAGTATATCGTAAATTTGACGAAAGTGTTACTAGCGATTATTTCTGTACAGCGATACCTCCTACTTCGCCTAATGTAATAGAAGAACTCACAAGCATAGATGCAAACGTTAGGATTCGCACAAACGGTACTTTTATGGATAATGATGGTATCCCATCAGAATTAGAAGATCCTGATAATTTTGATACTGGTGATTTTAGTGTAATGTTAGATACAGACGGTGATTTAATTCCTGATATTGTAGATGAAGATGATGATGGAGATAATGTACTTACAGCATTTGAAGGTGTCGTTTTTATTGAAGATGAAGACGGCCAAATAATAGATATAGATGTTGTAAATTCCAGAGACACAGATGGTGATGGCATTCTTGATTACTTAGATACTGATGATGATGGCGATGGTATCTTAACAATAAATGAAGATCCAGATAGAGATTTAGATCCTTTTAATAATGTCTCTGATGACACACAACCTAATCAAGACTATCTAAACCCTGCGATTAGTATAGATCACGAGATTATGGAATTTAGAGAGCATTCTTACGTTTTTACAAACATCACAGTTACTATAAGTATTCAAGATCTTATCTTTAGAGATGAAAATGGTGAGCAAGAAACTAGAATATCGAGTTCACAATCGCTAGGGACTTATAGTGCCCCTGAAGTAGATATAACTAATACCCCTCTCTTTATCAATTAAAATAGAGGCATCAATTTATAGAAGTATTTTGGTAGATATAGACTTCGGTAGCGCCTGCGCCATATTTTTTAAAATTTGCGTCATAAAATCTAACACCGTCATAACGTCTCAATAATGTGTAAAGTTCTTCACGCAATACACCTTGTCCTACTCCGTGAATAAATACCATTTTAGAGATTCGTTTCTTAATGGCAAATTCTAACTGACCTCTTGCGGTATCTAATTGAATGTTAAGCATCTCATAGTTAGATAGCCTACCACTGCGCTCCACAAGTTTATGGATATGTAAATCTACTTCCATTGTGGGAGCAGATCGTTGTTTTCGCTGGATTTTTTGAGATATTTTCTTTTTTTTCTCTTCTTTTTCTTTAATAATAGAAAGAGGTACTTCTATCATTTGTATATCTATAGATCTTTTATCTAAAACAATTAATTCATTAGAAATATACACTACAGAAAAACCATCTTGATCTTCTACAACTATCTCATCGCCATTAATAGCAATTACTATTCCTTCAAAATCATCATCTAAAGCTTGAACTTTATCTCCAATATTCATATTATATACTCAAATAAGCGTTTTTTATCGGTAAAAATTGTATTTTATCGATAAAATTATTGTAAATTTACTAAGTATTTATAACATACTTAAATTTACGGTAAGTTACCTTAAATTGCGTTTTGCCTTAATAAAGTTATTATGAAAAAAATTATACTATTAAGTTTTCTAACAATGGGATTTTTTGCCAATGCACAACTATACGTACAGCCTACTAGCACTAATGATCCATCATATATTTATGTAAATGACACTTTTATTTATGTAGAGCAAGATGTCGAGTTAGAAACCAACAGAACATTAGCCGTAGCAGCAGATAGTGAGACACCTAACATTCTTTTAAGAAGAGGGGCACAATTATTACAAGGTGAAGGTACAGATCAAGACAATAAAGGAACAGGTGAAATATCTGTGTTCCAAGAAGGAACTGTAAATAATTTTGATTATAACTTTTGGGCATCACCAGTAGGAGCTTCAAGAGTTGAAGGAAGTGGTGTTACTGGTGGTGCAAGAGCAAATGGTAATTCTGTCTTTACATTTCAAAACAATGAAACAGACAATGTTATTTTTACTCCTACCAGTGTTACTGGAGCTGCAGTTCCTACTATAAATAATGGATTAAATGGTACCAGTGCTGCAGGTGATTTATCTATTGCACACTTTTGGCTATTTGGATTTAACTCTTCTACGCTAGGATATGCAGATTGGGATCAAATAGGAAATACAGGAAGTTTAGATGCTGGATTTGGTTTTACTATGAAGGGAGTTTCTGGTACAGATGCCACTACTGCAGGAGAAGCTACTCCAAATAACGGCGGGAATGGACAACGATATGACTTTAGAGGAAGACCTAATAATGGTAACATTACTGGAATTACAGTAGCCGAAGAGGCAAGTGTACTTGTAGGTAATCCTTATCCATCTGCTATGGATCTTTCATACTTTTTGATAGAGAACTCTGCAGATACAGATGGAGAGGTAGTTACTTACCCAATAGGTCCTGATGCAACAAATGTTTCTATTACAAGAAGAAGAGTAACTAGTGGTATTGCATACTTTTGGGATAGTGATCCTTCAGTAAATTCTCATTTTATAGAAGAATATTCTGGTGGTTATGGAACGTTCTCACCTTTAGGATCACCACTTAATAGTGGTATTTATACTCCAGCTCCATTTCAGAATTATGATGAATTAGGTGAAGCTATAGCAGGATCTACAGGAACGGGAGGTAATTATGAAAGACGTTTTTCACCTGTAGGACAAGGTTTCTTTATGCTTGGTATAGATACTAATCAAGGAACAGACCAAATAACTTTTAGTAATAGACATAGAGTTTATGTACCAGAAGGAGCAGCAAATAATTCTCAATTTAGAAACTCTCAAAACAATGATCCTGTCCCAGGAATAGGTGTTCAGACGTATTATCCAGATGTTACAAATATGTCTCAACCCAGTGTTGTATATCTTGCTGTAGGAGTTAATGATCTTTATACTAGACAACTTGCTATTGGATTAATGGACTGGGCAACAGAAGAATTTGATATAGCCATAGATGCCCCCATAAATGGAGCGCTAGGAACAGATGCTGCTTTTAAAACTGAGTATACAGAAAATATTGCCTCTCTTGGGAATGTAATTGCTGGAGTGCCAAAAGATGAGTATCAATGGCTCCCTATGAACATTCAAGCAGATACAAGTTCTGAACTAAGATTTAAAGTAATAAAGACTGTAGAATTTGAATATGATACCGTATACTTAGTAGATGCTTTAACAGCTACTTATTATGATATATACAATGACGAAGCAACTCTTCAATTAGAAGAAGGAATGTATAAAGATCGTTTTTATGTTAGATTTACTACTCAAACAGCTCCTCCACAAGAAGAAGAAACAGAAGACCAGACTGTAGAAGAAGAAGTTGAAGATATTAGTATTGATACAGGAGACACTTTAATTGAAGATACTTTCCAATCTTTTACAGTTTTTCAAAATAACACTCTTGGACAATTAGAGATATATAACCCAGAAAATGTTGCTGTAAAAAACGTATCTATGTTTGACTTAGCAGGAAAGCAACTATTTAATGAAAGAAACTTAGGTAATGAAAATGAATTTATTTTTTCTACCAATAATATAGCTACTGGTGTGTATATTGTACAATTCACTACAAATGATAACCTTAAAAAAGGTTATAAAGTTAGTGTTTCAAACTAAAGTACGCTATGGAAGAATATATGCTACCCTGTCTAAATAGAAAATATTTAGGCTTTGAATGTATGGGGTGTGGTATACAAAGATCTATCTCTTTATTTTTAAAAGGAGAATTTGTTGATGCATTTTATATGTATCCAGGACTTTATCCCTTAATGTTTTTAATGGTAGTTATATTAGCAAATCAGTTTATTAGTTTTAAATATGCTAATAAAAGTATTGTTTTTTTTGCTATCTTGACCGTCGCTACAATCATTATTAGCTACACTATAAAAATGACAACTCATTAACTAAACTATTTTATTTATTTATTATGGAACAACAAAAATTACCTAATGTAACTATCTCGCTTATTTTAGCAATATTATCTATTCTATGCTGTTGTCTTCCATATGGATCGGGAAGTATTATACTTGGAGGAATCTCACTTTTTTTAACCAGAAAAGACGAAGCTATTTATAATGAAAACCAAGACTTATATAATAACTATGGGCAATTAAAAACAGCCAAAATTATAGCCATAATAGGACTAGCCCTTGGAGTTATTTTATTAATATTAGCTATTTACCTTTCATTTTCCGGACAAGATCAAGTTTGGCAAGAGTATCTAGAAAATATGCAAAGAGAATTAGAAGCAAATCAGTAAACTTATTTTATAAAATTAAAAAACACGCTTAACAGCGTGTTTTTTTTTATACCAATTTATAGTACACATTCTAGAAGATAGAATTTCCATAAAAACAAAAAAACCATCTAGATATATCTAGATGGTTTTGATTAATCATAGAAAAGCAATTTGTTTTTATTTCTCAAATTCCTTTAATGTTTTTATTATAATAGCAACACAATCTAGTAGTTGCTCTTCTGTCATTACAAGTGGCGGTGCAAATCTTATAATATTTCCGTGAGTAGGTTTTGCTAATAAACCATTATCTCTCAACGCCATACAGATATCCCAAGCTGTAGAGCTATCTTCTGTATCATTAATTACAACAGCATTTAGAAGACCACGACCACGAACTAAAGTAGCGATATTACTTGTTGCTATAAAATCATTTATCTTTTCTCTAAAGATAGTGCCTAATCTACGTGCATTTTGTATCAAGTGTTCATCTTTAACCACTTCTAAAGCTTCAGTTGCTACAGCTCCTGCAACTGGATTCCCTCCAAAAGTACTTCCGTGTTGTCCCGGTTTTATAACATCCATAACGGCATCGTTTGCTAAAACTGCAGATACTGGATATGCGCCCCCTGAAAGTGCTTTCCCTAAAATTAAAACATCAGGCTGGGCATATGTTTTTTCTTGCCTCTCACAATGCTCTTCACAAGAACAATTACCACATACGGCTAATAGAGCTCCAGTGCGGGCGATACCTGTTTGTATCTCATCGGCTATAAAAAGAACATTATGTTTATTACATAGCTCTTGGGCTCTTTTCATATAATCATCTGCTGGAGTATAAACTCCTGCTTCTCCTTGTATGGGTTCTACTAAAAATCCTGCAACATTTTTATGTGATGTAAGTACGTTTTCAAGAGCTTCTATATCATCATATGCAATTTTTATAAACCCTGGTGTATACGGGCCAAAGTTTTTACGAGCATCTTCATCATTAGAAAATGAAATAATTGTTGTTGTTCTACCGTGAAAATTATTTGAACAAACGATAATTTGAGCTTCGTGTTCTGGGACTCCTTTCTTTTCATAAGCCCATTTTCTAGAGAGCTTTATTGCGGTCTCTACAGCTTCTGCTCCCGTATTCATAGGAAGAAGTTTATCAAATCCAAAATAAGATGTTGCATACTTCTCGTAAGCACCTAAGGTATCATTATAAAATGCTCTAGAAGTTAATGTCAATGTTTTTGCCTGTTCTATCATCGCATTTACAATACGAGGATGACAGTGCCCTTGATTTACTGCAGAGTATGCAGAAAGAAAATCATAGTATTTTTTCCCTTCAACATCCCATACATATACACCTTCTCCCCTACTTAGAACAACAGGAAGTGGGTGATAATTATGTGCTCCGTATTTATCTTCTAATGCAATTGCCTCTTGAGATGTAAGTGTTTCTGTAGCGGCCATAAAATAATTTTTAATATAAAGTAATCTGTGATTCCTACTTTTCCTATACTGGATATATACACTTTATTTTATAAGTGATTGGGAGAGAAATCATCCCTTTTTTGAGAAGTCCAAATTACAAATTATAAAGGACGTGTAAAACTTATGGCACAATTCATAATTGTTCTATTTTTGCGATTATGGGAAGACGTAAACAAAACAGAAAAGTTTTTGAAAATATTGCTGTAACAGACGCAGGAGCAAAAGGCAAATCTATTGGGCACGCACCAGATGGGAAAGTTATTTTTATAAATAATGCGGTTCCTGGAGATGTAGTTCACATTCAGACCACAAAAAAACGTAAGGCTTATTATGAAGGAACTGCGACTGAAGTTATTACGCTTTCGCGAAAGCGTACCCAACCACAATGTCAACATTTTGAAGTATGTGGAGGTTGCAAGTGGCAACATATGGATTACAAATTTCAACTAGAATACAAGCAACAAGAAGTTGTAAATAATCTCACCAGAATAGGTAAAATAGCACTTCCGGATATCACTCCTATTGCTGGTAGTGATGAGCAATACTTTTATCGCAATAAAATGGAATTTGGTTTTTCTGATTCAAAATGGCTCACCTTAGAACAAATAAGATCTGATGAAGTAATTGAAGATCGCAATGCACTAGGCTTTCATATTGCAGGAATGTGGGACAAAATACTGGACATAGAAAAATGTCACTTGCAACGCGACCCAAGTAACGCTATACGTAACGGAATTAAAACATTTGCCACTGCAAATGATATGGCGTTTTATAATGCCCGTAATCAAGATGGCTTTTTACGTACCCTAATGATACGAACCTCAAGTACTGGAGAAGTAATGGTTCTTGTGCAGTTTTTTAAAGAAGATGTTAAAAATAGGGAATTATTACTTGATTATATTAAAGAAACTTGGCCTGAGATTACTTCTTTATTATACGTGATAAATTCAAAAGGTAATGATACTATATATGACCAAGAAGTGATTTGTTATCACGGGAGAGATCACATTTTTGAAGAGATGGAAGGACTACAATTTAAAATTAATGCCAAGTCTTTTTATCAAACAAACTCAAAGCAAGCATACGAATTATATAAAATAACTAGAGATTTTGCAGGACTTACTGGAGAAGAGCTTGTCTATGATTTATATACAGGTACAGGAACCATTGCTCAATTTGTTGCAAAAAAAGCTAAGAAAGTAGTGGGTGTTGAAGCGGTACCAGATGCTATTATAGCTGCAAAAGAAAATGCAAAGCATAATAATATTGATAATGTACATTTTTTTGTAGGTGATATGAAAAAGGTATTTAATACCGAGTTTATTAATACAAATGGTTTACCTGATGTCATTATTACCGACCCTCCGAGAGATGGAATGCACGCAGATGTAGTACAACAAATCATTAATATCGCTCCTAAAAAAATAGTCTATGTAAGTTGTAATAGCGCTACACAAGCACGTGATCTTGCACTATTAGATGATATTTATACAGTAACTAAGGTACAACCTGTAGATATGTTTCCGCAGACGCATCACGTAGAAAATGTGGTGCTTTTAGAAAAGAGATAACCCCGCCCGCTTATTGTAGTAAGTAACTTTTTAAAAAAAAGACTATTAATTATGTGATGTAAAAACATTTACATATATTACAATTGGAACATATATAGATGATGACTGCAATAAAAAAAATTAAACCCTTAGGAGCTCAATGGGAAACACAAGATCCGTTTTTATTTTGTGCATATCATAAAGATCTATACCCAAAGGGAAATAATGATCTTGGTCCAGATGCTTCTTTAGCTGATCGTAATCTTGGTATGGATTTTCAATTAAAAGATGGCTGGCGTATGTATCACGGGAAAACAGTTCCTGGATTTCCGGCACACCCACATCGAGGTTTTGAGACGGTAACTATTGTAGAAGAAGGAATGGCAGATCATAGTGACAGTCTAGGAGCTGCAGGGCGTTTTGGAAATGGAGATGTACAATGGATGACAGCAGGAAAAGGTGTTCAACACTGCGAAATGTTTCCGCTGCTCAATAAAGAAGAAGAAAATCCACTATTATTATTTCAATTGTGGCTCAACTTACCTGCAAAAAGTAAAATGGTTTCTCCACATTTTAAAATGTTATGGAATGAAGATATACCACTCCATAATTATAAAGACCTTAATGAGAAGAGCATCTCTATAAAACTTATCGCTGGAAATTATAACGAGATTCACGCTGCAAAAGCAGCTCCAGATTCTTGGGCTGCAGACCCCAGCAATAATGTATGTATCTGGATTGTAAAACTAGAAGCAGGAGCTTCTTGGAAAATTCCGACAACAGTAACTAGTGTTAATCGTTCACTATATTTTTATCAAGGAGAACAGATTACTACCGAAGGGTATCAAATTCACCCCAATCAAGCCTTAGATTTAATATCTAACAATGACATAACTATCAAAAATGGCAATCAAGAAGGACATTTTTTATTCCTACAAGGAAAACCTATTGCCGAACCTCTTGCGCAACAAGGTCCTTTTGTAATGAACACACAGCAAGAAATTAATGACGCCATTGTAGCATACCGCAAAACTCAATTTGGAGGATGGCCTTGGCCTACACACGATCATACACACGATACTCATAGCGGTCGTTTTGCTTTATATGCAGATGGCACTAAAGAGGTGAAGTAATATTTTTATACCTTTTAAATATCACTATTGCAACACAAATACTTAATATCGCGTTATAATATCGATACTACCTTAAAAAAGGTGAGTCATCTACATTTGATTTTTTAAAATTCGCACTATGTATAATTCAAATACTCTTAAGTATGAAGTATACAACTCTAAACAATAATGAAAAAAATAATCCTTTCTCTTATCTGTCTTATTTGTCTTGCACAAAGTGCTTGTGAACGAGACGATATTTGTGCAGAAACTACACTTACTACCCCATTACTAGTAATAGATTTTTTTGATGCAGATGATCCATCTTCAGAAAAAATACCTTCTAATCTGGTCATTACCGCAGATGGTCAAGAACCAAACGAAGATGGAGAAGTACTACCTATTGTTATAAGTACCACTAGTACTATCACTATACCGCTACGTACTGATCAAGACATAACTTCATTTACTTTTACTATTGATGAAGATGAAAGTGAAAATTCTGATATCATTACTTTTAACTATTTTAGAACTGAAGATTTTGTAAGCTCGGCTTGTGGTTTTAGAGTAACCTATGATGGTTTGCTAGAGACACTAGAAGCTGGAGATGATGGCCCTTGGATTAACAATGTAGAAATTTCAAATCCCACAGTAGAAGATGAAACTACAACACACGTTACTATATTTCACTAGTATTCTTTTACTATCTACATCTATTTTAAAAGCTCAAGAAGAAGTCAAAGAAATAGAAAAAAAAGTAAAAGAGGTTAATGAGGTAGAAGAAAAAGAAGTTACAACAGACACCATAGCAAAAGTATACAATACACAATACTATGGGCTACGTGTAGGTATTGATCTTTCTAAACCACTAAGATCTTTACTAGATGGCAATTACCAAGGATTTGAAGCAGTAGGAGATTTTAGAATTAGAAAAAACTATTACCTCGCTGCAGCTATTGGTAATGAAATTAAAACTTCAGAACTACCTAATATCGAGAATATCACAAGAGGTAGTTACATAAAAGCAGGTTTTAACTATAATGCTTATGAGAATTGGTTTGGAATGAACAACTTACTTTATGGTGGTATTCACGCTGGATTTTCAACGTTTAATCAAGAATTAGAAAGTTATACCATATATACAGATAATAGTGTCTTTCCAGATAATACAATTATAGATTCTAGAGAATTTAATGACCTAACTGCTGCTTGGTTAGAGTTAAAAGTAGGTCTAGAGGTCGAAGTTTTAAACAACCTCTATTTAGGGATTAATTTACAACTTAAAAGATCTATTACAGCAAAAGAACCAGACGACTTTGCCAATTTATTTATCCCTGGTTTTGGTAAAGTAACAGAAGATAGTAGTATAGGTGTAGGTTATGGGTATACTATCTCTTATTTAATTCCTTTCTTTAAAAAATAAGACTATTGTCGTTACGCTTTCGCGAAATCATATAAAATAAAATTAAACAAAGAATTTATTCTGTTTTTAAAACATTTAAATATAGTTAGATAATGTCTCTAGTTAACTCATCTTTGTTATTAATTTTTATAGCTAAGTTCTAATTTAGATATGTATTATTTTTGTTTTAAACTTCAAAAGATATGATACCCGATGATTTTAAGGTTTTTTTTGTGAATTAAGATGTTTCCACTCAGCAGGAAATAGTTTCTAGTTTACTAGCTATCTCTACTGAGTTCTCATCTTTAATAGAACCTATAGAAGATAAAGTTGTTACTTGCCCTCATTGTCATAGCACTCGTATTCGTGCCAATGGTAAACTCAAAGAAGTACAACGCTATTTATGTAATGGATGCAAAAAGAATTTTAGTGAGACTACTGGTAAATTCTGGTATAATATCAAAAGGAAAGATAAGATAACTCGCTATTTGTTTTTCCTATTGTCAGGGTACAGCAACGAGCAGTAGAAAAAGTCTATCACGTGCAAAATGTTAATAATATGGATATGAGACTAAGAAAATTCTTAGCTTCATTTAACGGATTAGCTACCAGATACTTACAGAACTATCTGAATTGGTTCTTAGTACTTAAAAAGGACAATATCCAAAATTTTGTTTAAAATGGTGTACTGATTATAGATTTCTCTTCTTGCTATGTGTATTTTTCTAAAATAATTTAAAACCAATTGTATGTATGATTAAAAACGTTTTAAGTCTAGAAGGTGTAAACACTTTAAACAAGAGCGAACAAAAAAATATTAATGGCGGGTTCTTTGGATTTAATACCTGTAACAGAAACTCAGATTGTTACACACCCTATTTAGGTGTAGGAGATGTTTTCTGTAACTCCTATAGTCGTTGTCAGTATTATTAGTATTAAATTTATTAGGAAGTGAAGTAGTATAATTTCACTTCCTAATATTACAATTGCTTTGCCTCTTCCCAAAAAATATCCATTTCTTTAAGTGTCATATCAGATAGCTCTTTATTGAGTTCTTTTGCTTTACTTTCTAGATATTGAAAGCGTTTTATAAACTTTTTATTTGTTCGTTCTAAGGCACTTTCTGGATCTATTTTTAAGAAACGTGCATAGTTAATCATAGAGAAAAGAACATCACCAAACTCGGCTTCCATTTTTTCTTGATTCTTTGCTGCTACTTCTTCTTGTAACTCAGCAAGCTCTTCTTTTACCTTTTCAAAAACCTGTTGGGGTTCTTCCCAATCAAAACCTACTCCTGCTACTTTATCTTGTATTCTACTTGCTTTTACCATTGCTGGCAAGCTTCTAGGCACGCCTTCTAATACAGACTTCTTCCCCTCTTTAAGTTTGAGTTTTTCCCAATTGCGTTCTACTTCCTTTGCATCTGCCACATCTATATCTCCATAAATATGTGGGTGGCGTGAGATGAGCTTTTCTGAAATAGAGGTTGCCACATCTGCAATATCAAAATCATTGGTTTCAGACCCTATTTTTGCATAAAAAACAATGTGTAATAACAAGTCCCCTAATTCTTTTTTTATTTCTTCAAGGTCATTATCAAGTATTGCATCTCCTAGCTCGTAGGTTTCTTCTATAGTGAGATGTCTTAAACTTTGCATTGTTTGTTTTCTATCCCACGGACACTCTACACGAAGCTCATCCATAATGGTGAGTAATCTATCTATTGCGGCTAGTTGTTGCTTTCTTGTATTCATAATTTTCATTTCTGCGTAGGTGGAAATCTTATAACTCCCAAACTACTTTTTGTTTTTGCTATCTTTACTATACAGAGAAGTTTTCGCGCAAGCATAAAATTAAAAAAGCCTTTACATAGTTACAGTAAAGGCTCTTTAATATTGTGAGAAAGTTATACACTACTCTTCTTCGTTGCTAGCTGTTTCTTCTTCAAAATCTAACATATCATTCTTTTGCAAGATATTATACCATTGTACTACCTTCTTGATATCACTAGCATATACTCTATCTTCATCATAATCTGGAATGAGATTAAAGAAGTATTCTTCAAGCTCATCTTTAGATACTTTATGATTTATCGTAGGCGCTCCATTTTCTTTTTCTTTAATTTTCTGAAAAACCTCACGTAAAGGCTTTTCTTCAGACAGTGTATAGATTGCAATTTCAGATAGAACGCTCACATTGTGGCGTATTCCTACAGTGATGCGCTTGTTATCTATTAAAGACTCTGCTACAAAACCACTGCGTGTTTGCTTTTTAAGTGCATAAATTCCTGGCTTTCCAGAAATCGCTATAACTTTATCTAAACTCATAGATTTTTTTTAATTGAAGAGCAAAGATGCACTTTGCCAATCATTTTTACAAATTTGTTTTTATCAGTGTAAGTCTATACAGATTATCTCTTTTTAGACATTGCAGGAAAACGCATTCTATAGTCTGCACTACACTTCCCTTTAGAAATATTAGCAAGTTTTCCTTTAATTAGACGTTTTTTAAGGCTTGATAGTTTATCTGTAAATAAAATTCCTTCTATATGATCATACTCGTGTTGTATAACACGCGCAATCAAACCATCATACGTTTCTGTATATTCTTTAAAATTTTCGTCTTGATATTTAATCGTTACCGTAGGTTTTCTAAAAACATCTTCATTTATACCAGGTATACTCAAGCAACCTTCAGAAAATGCCCACTCTTCTCCTTCTTCTTCTAAAATTTCTGCATTAATAAATACTTTTTTAAATGAAGCCAGCTTCTGTTGCTCTTCTTCAGAGTAAGTTTCATCATCTGCAAATGGGGTTGTGTCTACTAAAAAAATACGAACAGGCAATCCTATTTGAGGTGCCGCTAGACCTACACCGTGAGCTCCATACATAGTTTCCCACATATTTTCTAAAAGGTCAGAAAAGTTTGGGTACTCTGGAGTTATATTTTTTGCTTTTTTCTTTAATACGGCATCGCCATATGCAACAACAGGTAATATCATAATTATTTATTATACAAGTAATCTTGTAGTATTATAGTTGCACTAATTTGATCAACTAATGCTTTATTTTGTCTCTTCTTTTTTCCTATCCCGCTATCTATCATTGTTTGAAACGCCATTTTTGAGGTAAAACGCTCGTCCTGACGAATAATTTTTAATGATGGATGTGCTTTTTCTACGCTTTAGCGAAAGCGTAAAATATCTTCCTCAACGTCGCTCGCCTCATTATTCATACGCTTAGGTTCTCCTATTACCATTGCCTCTACGTCTTCTGTACTTAAATAATCTTTAAGAAACTTCATTAGTTCCTTTGTAGCTACAGTTGTTAATCCAGAGGCAATTAACTGTAACTCATCTGTAACAGCTATTCCTGTGCGTTTTGTTCCAAAATCTATCGCGATAATGCGAGGCATATTGATATTTTGCTGCAAAAATAAGGAAAAACAAAGTAGAAGTATGTTTGAGTTTATACTAAGGATGTTATCTTACTATTATGGGGAGTTTATTGTTCTATATTTAACAAATTAATTATGTTCGTAAAGCTATTGTGACAGGTAAAACCCATTTCAAACTTTATCTTTGTGAACTTAAAAAAAATCTTTAACAAGAAATATCTGATTCATAAAACAAATAATAATGACACAACTCCAAAATATCATTCAACAAGCTTGGGAAGATCGCTCACAACTTACAAATGAGATTACTATAAACGCTATTAGAGAAGTAGTAGATATGCTAGATCGTGGCACACTGCGCGTGGCAGAGCCTACAGAAAATGGGTGGCAAGTAAATGAGTGGGTTAAAAAAGCAGTGGTGCTATACTTCCCTATTCAAAAAATGGAAACATTAGAAGCTGGTATTTTTGAATATCACGATAAAATCCCTCTAAAGAGAGATTTTGCAAACCGCGGTATACGTGTAGTTCCTAATGCTGTTGCTAGACACGGGGCTTACATATCTAGTGGTACAATCCTAATGCCTAGTTATGTAAATATAGGAGCATATGTAGATGAAGGTACGATGGTAGATACTTGGGCAACTGTAGGTAGTTGTGCTCAAATAGGTAAAAATGTGCACCTAAGTGGCGGTGTAGGGATAGGTGGTGTTTTAGAACCATTACAAGCTTCTCCTGTTATTATAGAAGACGGTGCTTTTATAGGTAGCCGCTGTATCGTAGTAGAAGGTGTGCACGTAGAAAAAGAAGCTGTACTAGGAGCAAACGTTGTACTTACAATGAGCACAAAAATAATAGACGTTACAGGAGATGAGCCTGTAGAGATGAAAGGACGCGTACCTGCAAGATCTGTAGTCATTCCTGGAAGTTACACTAAGAAGTTTGCTGCTGGCGAATACCAAGTTCCTTGCGCTCTCATCATAGGTAAACGTAAAGAAAGCACCAATAAAAAGACATCACTTAATGATGCCTTGAGAGAATATGATGTCGCTGTATAGAGTAGTGCATTATATAAAATAGGAGATCTGTCAAAATAACAGATCTCCTATTTTTGAACGCTATTTCTTACTAAAATCTGCATAGTTTAATAATTATATTTATATTAATCATTGCTAAGAGCAGATTAAACGCTAACTACCATCAAAAATGAGCCATACAATACGTCGCTTTGCAGTACGCCATTTGCGTAAAATGCGATTTTTACCTTCTAAATTATATGTTCATTTTCATTATGAATATTTCTCTGGCAAAAAATTTAACATAAAAGATCCAAGAGATTTTAATGAGAAAATAGAATGGTATAAAGTTTTCTACAGACCTCCTATTTTAACTCAACTCGCAGACAAATATGAGGTTAGACCTTATGTCAAAGAGAAGATAGGAGAACAATACTTAAATGAATTGTATGCAGTCTATGATCGTCCTGAAGAAATAGATTTTGATAGTTTACCTAATAAATTTGTCATTAAAGCAAATCATACTAATGGTCATAATATCATTGTAGAAGACAAAAAAAAATTAGACAAACAAAGAGCTGTCAAAAAATTAAATAAATGGTTAGGTGTAAACCAGTACTATCGCAGAGGACAAGAATGGGCATATAAAGACATTAAACCTAAGCTGGTAATAGAAAAGTTTTTAGAACAAGAAGGGCAAAGCTCTCTTATAGACTATAAATTTTACTGCTTTAATGGCACACCCAAATTTGTAGATGTGCATCTTGATAGAGAAGACGATCATAAACAGAGTTGTTTTGATATGGGTTTTAATCTTCTGCCTTTTCGTAAAGGATCTAAAATAAATCCTCTTTCATCACAAATAATAAAGCCTACTAACTTTGAAGAGATGGTAGAAATTTCTAAAACGCTAGCACATAAACTCCCATTTGTTCGTGTAGATTTATATGCAATTAACGGTAAAACAATTTTTGGAGAACTTACGTTTTATCCATCAGACGCTAGAAAACATTTTTACCCTACAAAATATAATAGGGCTATATGAGATTATTTTGAACTTCCTAAACTAGAAGATGGGAATAAGGTAATCACCACTTTTTAATAAGATAATAGTATATTTCCTTTAAAAATTGTTGTAAGAAAATCTATGAGTGATACTGAAACAAATATTATTGATGCTGTTATACTTTGGGTAGACGGTAACGATCCTCTTCACAAAGAGAAGATGTTACTTTACTTAAAAGATAAGGTGACTGTTAATAACGTGAATTTTCGTACAAGATTTGATCAAGTAAATGAGATAAAGTATACGGTACAGTCACTTAAAAAATTTGCGCCATATATAAGAAACATTTTCATTGTTACAGATAATCAACAACCCGATTTTTTAAAAGAAGAAAACAGGCTTAGTATATATGATAATGTGTTTATCATTGATCACACAACAATCTTTAAAGGCTATGAAGAGTTTTTACCTACATTTTGTAGTAAGTCAATTGAAACGTGCATACATAAAATACCCAATCTTGCAGAACACTTCATTTATTTAAATGATGACTTTTTTATAATAAACAAAACAAAGCCTACAGATTTTTTTAGAAATGGAGATCCTGTTTTGAGAGGAAAATGGTTGAAATTTGATGAAGACATTTTTTATAAAAAATTTAAAAAACCTAGATTAGGACATAAATCTGCTCAACAAAGAGCAGCAAAACTCGCAGGGTTAAAAAAGTATTATAATTTTAAACACACTCCTCACCCTCTCAGAAAATCTTCATTAGAAACCTACTTTAAAGAACATCAAGATGTTTTCCTAAAGAATATAAAATATAAGTTTAGAAACAAAAAAAATGACCAGTTTTTAATGCAAGGTTTATCTAATCATATTGAAATTAAAAACAATACTTGTCATTTTGAAAATGATTTTCGACTCGTTTACTTTAGGTCTTACAAAAAACCATTGACTTGGTATGAATTAAAATTTCAAAATTCTATTAATAAAAAACTGTTTTTAGGTTTACAAAGCTTAGACCGTTGTCCTCCAAAAATCTTAAATTTCATAATCAATTGGCTAGAAAACCGAATTTCATTAAAATCTTAATACCTAACAGAAAATATAAATTAATGGTAGTAGTTATATTGAACAGTTAATAAAGAATACTTTCATTTAAAGAAATAAATTGATAAATTATCTTTAATGTTGCAATTACTTGCTATGGAGAAAGAACTATACTAGATGCCTGAGAAATTACATTTTCGCTCTGAGCGAAATATTTATTCTACTAATGAAGAAAAAAGAGTGGTAAAACTATCTGCAACAATAATAACTTATAATGAAGAAAAAAACATTGCTAGATGTATAGAATCTTTAATTCTTGTTACAGATGAAATCATAATAGTAGATTCATATAGTACAGACAATACTGAGTCTATTTGTAGTAAATATCCTGTGACTTTTATAAAAAATAAATTTGAAGGTCATATACAGCAAAAAAACTATGCTATTAAGCAAACTAAAAATGATATCGTTATTAACCTAGATGCAGATGAGGCTATAGACGAAGAACTTCAGCAAAGCATTTTAGAGTTAAAAAAAGATTATAAAAAAGACGGATACTACATTCAGCGTTACAATAATTATTGTGGGCAATGGATAAATCACTCTGATTGGAACCCTGACAAAAAGCTTAGGATTTTTGATAAAGCAAAAGCACATTGGGGAGGAATTAATCCGCACGATCAAATTATTATGCAACCTGGATCTAACATTGGGATTTTATCAGGTAAAATATTACATTGGGTACATCAAACTCACGAAGAACATAGAGCAAAAACCGAAAAATTTTCTACTATTGCCGCTGGAGAATACTACAAACTAGGTAGAAGCTCAAACGTATTAGATATTATCATACGCCCGCTATGGATCTTTACCAGGTCTTATATCATCAGAATGGGTTTTTTAGACGGAAAAAACGGGTTAATTCTTTGTACCTTTAGTGCCAAAACAACGTATTTAAAATACCGTAAATTACGTAGATTTATCAAACAAAATAAAGTAAACCGATCGTGAAAATTGTTATACTCGCTGCAGGAATAGGGTCTCGCCTAGGCAATCCATTTCCTAAACCACTTACACCATTAAAAAACGGAAAAAGTATTATGCAAATGATGATAGAGAACATCACGACATACTTCTCTATCGATAATTTACTAACCGTTGTTGGGTTTAAGAAAAATAGTATAATGGAACATTTTCCAGAAGCAACCTATGTTTATAACCCGTACTTTGACACTACAAATACATCTAAGAGCCTATTGTGCGCGCTTAAAAAATGCCGTAATGAATCTGTTTTATGGTTTAATGGTGATGTAGTTTTTGATCAATCTCTCATTAAAGAACTACAACCTTATATAGAAAAAAATCAATCTTTTGTAGCGGTAAATACAAATTCTGTAGCAGATGAAGAAGTAAAGTACACATTACAAAATGGGTATATAGATAAACTCTCTAAAGAAGTAAAAAATGGTTTAGGAGAAGCTGTGGGCATTAATTTTATTTCTTCTAATGATATTAATAACTTTATTGAACAATTAGAACATTGCGAAGCTCAAGATTATTTTGAAAGAGGTCTAGAATTGATCATAGAAAAAAAATCTGCTAAAATTGAAGCTGTAGATATATCTCAATTTAATTGTATGGAAATAGATTTTAAAGAAGATCTAGAAAACGTCAATAACTTCTTATAACAATGAAAGTTGTACTCTTCTGCCAGAATGCATATGCTTTTGGTATTATGAAACCCATTAGAGATGAACTTAAAAATGAAGAACATCCCTATATCTGGTATATAGCACCAAAACTTAAAGAGTTATTTCCTTTTCATAATGATCCTGTAACACAAAGCATAAAGGAGCTCATTAGTTTTGATAGCGATGCGATTATTTGCCCTGGTAATGAAGTCCCGCATTATTTAAAAGGAGTGAAAGTTCAAATTTTTCACGGTCTTGCTGGGGAAAAAAAAGGACACTTTAGAATACGTCACTACTTTGATTTATATCTAACACAAGGACCTTATTTTACAAATGGATTTAAAAAACTACAACAAAAGCATAAAGATTTTGAAGTTCAAGAGACAGGATGGTCTAAACTAGATACCTATGTCTCTATAAAAGAGATTGCTTTACAAGAAAAAGAAAACATTCTTACTCACCATAAAGCATCTAAGGTATTGCTCTATGCTCCAACATTCTCACCATCTCTTACTTCGGCTGGAGATTTCTTTGACAAAATAAAGGCACTAGCACAAAACAAAGAGTATGTGATTCATATAAAGTTTCACGACTTAATGGATACTGCGCATATAAAAAACTACAAAAGCTTAGCTCAAACTTTTGATAATGTTTATTTCATAGAAGAAAGAGATATTATAAAACAATTAGTAATAGCAGATTTACTCATAAGTGATACTTCGTCTGTAATTTATGAGTTCTTGTTACTAGATAAACCAGTAATCACCTACAATAATATAAATAGCAAAATACTTTGGAATAACATTGATGATGCAACGCAATTAGAAAAAGCAATCAAAGATAATATATCAAAAGATCTATTTGCACCTCAAAGGTCAGAGATCATTGCTTCATATCATCCATATAAAGATGGAAAATCATCAGTAAGGGTGCTTGAATCTATAAAAAAGTATATTGATAAATGTGGTATTCCTTCAAAGCGAAAACTTCCACTATTAAGGAGATGGAAAATAAATAAACATTTTGATAAGAATAGTTAAATTGAAGTAGACCGCTCAATATCGCTAACTATTTTCTTCTTTCTTAGCTAATAAATATATAAGCTGATCTTTAAGGGTACTCATATGATTTTTACGCATACGACGATATAATTTTTTCTTTGTAAAATAAGAAAACCAATCTACTAGTGGAAAAAAATCACGATGTCCTAGACCGTCTATAATAATAAGATTAACTGTTCCATCATTCATAAGCTGGCAACATATATTCCTTGCCCATAAATCTACAGCCATTACTTTATGAGTTATTAGAGTATCTATTAAATTTTCATACTCTTTCTGAAGTATTTCTATAGACAATTCAGGATCTGGATGTAAAAGATAATACTCTAATGTGTTAGACACTTCTCCAGATACCTCATCTATTATAAAATCAAAACTAAAACCAGGTCCTAAATTAGTAGCTACTGTATTGAGATACTTAGCATAGAAAAGATCTTTATGCTTTAAACCTCTCCTTCTATTAAGTTGTTTATAATACTTGAGTTCTTTTTCAACACGCTGTATAATAGCATTGGGTTTACTTATTTTAATACAAACATCTTTATTTTCTGGATGTTTATAGCATATTTGATACATCCCCTCTGCTATATAATCTCTTTCTTTATTTAATATTATCACTATAGGTTTATATTATATTTGATGTCTACACTAAGCTAAAATAAATAGTAAAGAAAGATACAAAATAACTTTTTTTTGAATTCAACAATATAAAAATCTAACAACAAAAATTTACATAGTATAATAATAGGTGCACTTTCGCGAAAGCGAATAAAAAAACCTCTCAGCATCCTGAGAGGTTTTTAAAATTATAGTTTTCTTCTTATTAGAAGAATATTGCAAAACCTATGTTAAGGCTTAAAGGGTTGAAGTCTCCGTCTCCAGCTTCTTCATTAAGACCTAAACCATAACGTATACCTGGCTCAATACTAACGTTATCAGCAACAAACCAAGCATATCCACCTTGGATTCCTACATAAAGAGGTGAAAAACCATCAACAGAAGCTCCATTTAAATCCAATTGTACTGGAAATTTACTAGAGATATAATATTTAGCTCCTACTTTCCAGTTAAAAGTACCATCGTCATCACCAAAACCATCACTGTATCCTAGACCTACTTTTGCAGCTAAGTTATCTATTAGAAAATAACCTCCTTCAGCTCCAATACCCCAACTGCTTTCACCATCTATTGATGTAAAGTTAAAAGAAGTATTTGCTACACTTGCTTCTCCAAAGCCAGTGTTTGCTTCTACAAGCCATTTTCCTTTTGCTAATGCATCGTTATCTTGTGCGTTAGTACTTAATAATGCTCCTACTGCAAATGCAGCTGTTAAAATAAATTTTTTCATAATTAATGAATGTTTAGTAGTTAATCGCTTATAATCAATTTTGATATAAACGACCGCAAAAATATAGTATTTTCATTTAACCGCCAGCATCTTAAATTAAAAAAAAAAGTTAAAAAATTAAAAAAACACTCCAAAAAATAAAGACTCTTTAAATAAAAATCTTTTTTATGTTAATATGTTAAAAAATAACATTTATTAAAATTGACAGCTTAAAATTAATATCGCAAGAAAAACTCTCTCTAGTATTTAAACTTTTGAACTTAAATGCATAATGGCCACAATTAAGAAAAGGTATACTACTTATCATATCCTAAACCACTTGTTAATCTAAAAGGAAGATTACTATCAATTTATAGTATAAGGTTGGTTTAGTAATAAACAAAAAAAAGCCCTCAAAAATGAGGGCTTTCTTAGTATTATGAAATTGAGAATTACTTCCCTCCTTCCATCTTCTTTTTAAGAGCAGCAAGTGCTTCGTTTGCATCACCTAATGTAGGTTTAGCCTCATCAGATTGAGCCTGTGCCTTCTTAGCTTGCTGCTTAACGATCTTAGCTTCTTCTTCTTTATGTATTACCATATGAGATGCCACTACACGTTTGAAATCTTTGTTGAATTCTATAATTTGGAAATCAGCTTCTTCACCTTTTCCTAGTTTTGTTCCATCTTCTTTTTCAAGGTGACGTGTAGGAATAAATGCAGTGATATCATCATTAAAGTCTATCGTAGCTCCTTTATCTACAATCTCTGTGATAGCAGCTTTGTGAGTAGTACCTACTTTAAACTCTGCCTCATATTGATCCCAAGGATTTGCTTCTATTTGTTTGTGACCTAAAGATAATTTACGACCATCTACATCAAGCTCAAGAACTACTACTTCTAGTTTATCTCCTACTTCACAAAACTCAGATGGATGCTTTACTTTCTTAGTCCAAGATAGATCTGAGATATAAATTAATCCATCAATACCTTCTTCTAGCTCAACAAAAACACCAAAGTTTGTAAAGTTACGTACAATACCTTCGTGACGTGAACCTACAGGGAACTTAGATGTAATGTCTGTCCAAGGATCTTGAGAAAGTTGCTTGATACCAAGACTCATCTTACGATCTTCACGATCTAATGTTAAAATTTGTGCCTCAACAGTATCCCCTACTTTTACAAAATCTTGTGCACTACGCAAGTGAGTTGACCAAGACATTTCAGATACGTGTATTAATCCTTCTACACCTTCTTCTACTTCTATAAACGCGCCGTAATCTGCAATAACTACAACTTTACCTTTAACGTTATCTCCTACTTTTAAGTTATCTCCAAGTGCTTCCCAAGGATGCTTAGAAAGTTGTTTAAGTCCTAATTGTATACGTGTCTTATCTTCATCAAAGTCAAGGATTACAACATTTAATTTCTGATCTAACTCTACAATCTCGTTAGGGTGGTTAATACGAGACCAAGAAAGGTCTGTAATGTGTACTAATCCATCTACTCCTCCAAGATCTACAAAGACACCATAAGAAGTAATGTTTTTAACAACACCTTCTAATACTTGTCCTTTTTCTAGCTGACCAATAATCTCCTTCTTCTGCTCTTCGATATCTGCCTCGATAAGCGCTTTGTGAGATACTACAACATTTTTAAATTCGTGGTTAATTTTTACAACCTTGAATTCCATTGTTTTATTTACATATTGATCGTAGTCACGAATAGGCTTTACATCTATTTGCGATCCAGGTAAGAAAGCTTCTATACCAAAAACATCTACAATCATTCCTCCTTTAGTACGTGCCTTTACAAAACCATTTACAATAGTTCCCTCATCGTGAGCAGCATTTACACGATCCCAAGCCTTAATTACACGAGCCTTACGGTGTGATAATATTAATTGACCTGTAGCATCTTCACGCACGTCTATAAGTACTTCTACTTTATCTCCTACTTTAAGATCTGGGTTGTATCTAAACTCATTAAGAGAGATTACACCTTCAGACTTTGCGTTAATGTCTATAATAGCATCACGATCAGTAAGTGTGATTACTGTTCCTTCTACTACATCATCATCAAGGGTATCTACAAAGTTACTAGCTACTAAAGCTTCAAACTCTTCTAGTTGCTTGTCATCTACTGTATCAATACCTTCTTCGTATTTTTCCCAGTTAAAGTCTTTAAGAAATTGTTCTGGATTTTCTTGAGCTGGAGATAGCTCAACTTTTGGTGCTACTGCAGTAGCTTCTTCCTGAACTTCAGGATTTTTTGTTTCTTCAGCCATTTGCTAAAAATTACATCTCACTCAAAACAAATGTTTTGTAATGGGATGGGGTTTGTATTTTACGCTTTCGCGAAAGCTCATAAAACCAAAAAACCGTAAAAGAGTTTGTTTTGTTTTTAAATCTCCTATAATGGCGGCTTTCTAAAGGTTACCAAAAAGGAGTGCAAAAATACAGCATACTATACTTAAAGTAAAGCAAAAAGAAAAGAAAATACAATTAATTTAATTTACTATATAAATTTAGTGCAATTACCCATAAAATCACAAAGAAAAGCTATTAACATTAAAAAATAATAAACACCCTGTCTTAATAAATAGTACATTCTCAAAAAGAAGAGTAATCTTACAATTTTATCGTAAAAAGTCTATCCTCTATTTAATAAAACATATATTTGCCGCTTCAAAAATTAAAAACTTACAAAATGAAAAAATTTTTTTACACCTTATTATTTGTTTCGACAGCAATATTAACTTCTTGCGGTAGTGATGATGATTCTTCTTCTGATGACGATGGAACAGTAAATTTTGCAAACACAGTTTCTATTGATGATCAAACTTTTGATGTAACGACTGCACAATCAGATGATTTTGGGACTAACACAGAAAACACTGGTTATTACAACGTAGATTTTATTTTAGGTGGAACTACAGCTGATGACGAAGATTTCCAGTTATATGTAGAGACTTTCTCTGCTGGTGACTCTTTTTCTGAAGGAACTTTTGTATTCCAAGATGGTAGTGATATTTCTGAAGCTCCAAACCAATTTTTCAACAACTTCTTATTTGGTATACCAACATTAATGGTAGGAGATACTCAATATTTTGCAACTGAAGGTACTGTTATTATTACTGGAACCTCTCCAAATTACACCTTTGAAGCTGACCTTACAACTGAAGATGGTACAGTTATCAATGCTGAGTTTTCAGGAGAGTTTACTTCAAACTAGTAACAATTCCTCATTTTACTTATTAAAAACCAGATCATAACGATCTGGTTTTTTTGTGTTCTTTTTAAAACATATAATTCTTAACTTCCAATGTGCTTACGCTAAAAATTAAACTAACACTATTTTAATCATTTATTCATTTTCGTAAAAGCACAATTACATACTTTTATATCACATTAAAAAAACACTTATATGAAACTCACAGAAGCGCAAATAAAAAACAATCTCAGTAGTCTTCCAGACTGGGAGTATGAAGACAATGCGATACATACAACTATTGAATTTGAAAACTTTAGAGAAGTTTTTGCAACAATGACTCGCATTGCTTTTGAGTGTGAAAAAATGAATCATCACCCTACCTGGACAAACACCTACAACGAATTAGAAATCACACTCTCTACGCACGATGCAGATGGCGTGACTCAAAAAGATTTTGACCTTGCTGCAAGTATAGATGACATATTAGATGCATAAAACAGTTATAGGTTTTTAAGAAATCAATCGATTTCCTATTTTTACTGCGAGCAATGAAAATTGCTCACATTTTATTTACAAAGTATTTTAAAGTTTATAATTAATATAGATTTCCGCCTCCGCGGAAATGACATTCACTATACTATGGGAAGAGCATTTGAATTTAGAAAAGCAAGAAAAATGAAGCGCTGGAGCGCAATGTCTAAAGCCTTTACTCGTATAGGAAAAGATATTGTAATGGCTGTTAAAGAAGGTGGCCCAGATCCAGATTCAAACTCTCGTCTACGTGCTGTTATACAAAATGCAAAGGCTGTAAATATGCCTAAAGATAATGTAGAACGTGCCATAAAAAGAGCTTCTGATAAAAGTCAAGGAGATTATAAAGAAGTCATTTTTGAAGGATATGCGCAACACGGTATCGCTATTCTTGTAGAGACTGCTACAGATAATAACACACGTACTGTTGCAAATGTAAGAGCGGCTTTTAATAAATGTGATGGAAGTCTAGGAACTTCTGGTTCTGTCGTATTTATGTTTGACCACACGTGTACCTTTAGAGTAAATGCAGAGGGACAAGATGTAGAAGAAATTGAACTTGAATTTATAGATTTTGGAGCAGAAGAAGTTTTTCAAGATGAAGATGGAATACATATATATGCTCCTTTTGAAAGTTTTGGGGCTATACAAAGTGCTTTAGAAGAACGTAACATTGAGATATTAGAATCTGGTTTTGACAGAATTCCGCAAGTAACTAAAACCGTTACTCCAGAACAAGAAGAAGACGTAAACAAGCTTCTTGAACGACTAGAAGAAGATGACGATGTTCAAAATGTATTTCATACAATGCAAGCAAATTAAAGCATCCGTCTAACTACCAAACACATTAATAATAAGATAAAAAGGTTCCACTCCATTGAGTGGAACCTTTTTATTTTAGTAAGATACTTCTAAAAATCTTAAGAGAGATATATTTGATGCATTGTATTCTCATTATAACAATCTAGCACATAAAAACAAAAAAAATCCCAATAAACAGAGATGTACATAAAATTTATTATTAAGTAATTTACTACAAACTAATCACCTACAATGAATAAAAATTATCTCCTGCTTGTTCAGTTATTCATATTACAATCTATATTCTCATTTAATGCTTTTGCAAAAGAATATACAGTAACTAATAACAGCGAAAACTTTGAGTCCATTTCCTTTTGGAATAACGATGAGACTATTTCTACTACCTACAACAAGAATACTTCTTTTGAAAAATTTTCTATAAGAAAATTAGGGCACGTTATTAACCCAGCACTAGATGCCTACTTTGAAACCGAAATTAACACTCTAAATCCTGATGGATTTACTGCCATCTGGAATACCGAATTAATTTCAAATGGAAGTTCTGGTATCAATCAAATCGAAATACCTACAAATCCTGTATTTACATATAACTATACGGTAGATTGGGGAGACGGACAAACAGATACAAATGTAACTGGCAATATCACCCATACATATACAACTACTGGATTAAAAACAGTATGCATATCTGGAGATTTTCCTGCTATTTATTTTAACGCAGATGGTGATAGATTAAAAATAATAGAAATATTACAGTGGGGTGATATCCAATGGCAATCTATGGAAAGTGCTTTCCAAGGGTGTGAAAATTTAAATTTTGATGCTATTGACAATCCGGACTTATCACAAACAACCAGCTTAAAAAATATGTTTAGAGATGCCACACTATTTAATGGCATTATAAATAACTGGAATATTAGTACAATTACAGATATTTCTGGGATGTTCTTTGATGCCGAAGCTTTTAATCGACCTCTAGATAACTGGGATGTAAGAAATGTGACAGATATGTCTGAAACATTTGAATCTACCGACTTATTTAATGAACCCCTAGATAGCTGGAATACAGGCTCTGTAGTTACAATGGCTTCTATGTTTGCTCGTGCTAGCTCATTTAATCAAGATATAAGTAGTTGGAATGTGAGTAATGTGACAGATATGAGTGAAATGTTCTCTAGTACTAGATATAACTTCCCGTTAAGTAGTTGGGACGTATCCAATGTAACTACTATGTCATCTATGTTTAGTTCTTCTGATTTTAATCTGCCTATTGAAAATTGGGATGTTAGTAATGTCACAGATATGTCTTCAATGTTTGCACAATCAGAATTTAACCAACCTCTTGATGGGTGGGATGTGAGCAATGTTACGGATATGGAAGAAATGTTTTACAGGCATAGAACATTTGATCAACCCATAAATAGCTGGGATGTATCTAACGTAACCTCTATGGCAGGAATGTTTGATGGATGGATATGGGGAGGTGTTTTTAATCAACCTCTAGATGCTTGGGACGTTTCTAATGTTCCTGATATGTCATTTATGTTTAGAGACAATAGGTTTTTTAATCAACCTCTAGATACTTGGGATGTTTCGAATGTTACAAATATGGAAGGATTTTTTGATCATACACTTTCTTTTAACCAAAATATTGATAATTGGGATGTAAGCAATGTAACCAATATGAGTTTAATGTTTGATGGGGCTCAAAGCTTTAATGAACCACTAAACAGTTGGAATGTTTCCTCTGTTGTAGAAATGAACGGTATTTTTAGAGATGCTTTTGCATTTGATCAACCTTTAAACAATTGGGATGTTAGTAGTGTTATAAATTTTGCATCTGCCTTTCAAGATACTAGCACTATTGAAAACACTATTTTCAACCAAGATATTACAGGGTGGGATACTAGTGCTGCTACTAATATGAGTTCTATGTTTAGCAATGCTAGTGTTTTTAATCATAATTTGAGTAGTTGGAATATTACAAATGTTTCAAATATGACAAATATGCTGTCTAATAGTGGATTATCTCAAGAAAATTATGATGCTATACTAATAGGTTGGTCTACACAAATGGTTACAGATAATATTTACCTAGGAGCTGTTAATCTTAATTATTGCGATGGTAGAGAAGAAAGACAAAGCTTAATTGATGATCACAACTGGACATTTACTGGAGATATAGTAAATTGTTCTTTTGTGCTTTGTACTGAAATCACTTCTCCGCAGGATGGAGACACCAATGTTCCTGCAAACTCTGATATACGATGGGCTCCCGCACCTAACGCAACAGGGTACAGAGTTACCTTAGAAGTAGAAAGAGGTGGAGTACGAGATTTTGTGATTTTCAATGGCAATATTGCTAATAATCTTGATGTTGGCAATGTAGTAGGATTGGACTTTACTAATGAGTTTGCACCTGGAGACATTGTATATGTAACTGTCACCCCCTATAACGATGAAGGTCCAGCAACAAGCTGTGAAGAAATTAGTTTTACCGTCATTGAAAGCTGGGTAAACAGCCCTGATGCTTTCAAATTAACATACGACACAACAGAAAACGGTAATACACCTATCAATCAATTAGAAATAGAAACTACAAATGGTCTAACGTATGATTTTTCTATTGACTGGGGAGATGGTCAATACAATCATAATGTTTCTGATGATATTATTCACACCTATTTAGTACCTGGCATTTACACGGTGAGTATTATTAATACGTACCCCGCACCTAGCCATAGTGAGGCTTCCAGTGATTCTAACAAACTATTAAGTATTGATCAATGGGGAACACAAGAATGGCAAAGTATGGTTAGTGCATTTGCTGGCTGTTCTAATATGGTTTACAACACCACAGAAATCCCCAACCTAAACAATGTAACAAATATGTCTAGTATGTTTGTTGCTTGTGATGCTTTTAATGGAAACATAAATAATTGGGACGTAAGTAATGTTACAAATATGTCAAGAATGTTTGCAGCAGCAGATACTTTCAACCAACCTATAGACAACTGGGATGTGAGCAATGTTACTACTATGAGTTTAATGTTTTTTGGAATGGAGACTTTTAATCAAAATATTAATAATTGGGACACTGCAAATGTTATAGATATGTCAAGGATGTTTGAAAGCACTGAAGCTTTCAATACACCTTTAAATGATTGGGATGTGTCTAATGTGACAAATATGAATCGAATGTTTAAAAGAGCAGATGCATTTAATCAGCCCATAGGTAATTGGGATGTTAGTGCTGTCACTACAATGGAGGAAATGTTTAATCAAGCCCTAGTCTTTAACCAAAATATTGACTCTTGGGATGTTGGTTCTGTTACTACAATGAAAAATATGTTTAATGGAGCCTCTTCATTTAATAGTCCTTTAAATTCTTGGGATGTTTCAAATGTGATCACTACAGAATTTATGTTTCAATCTGCCATTGCATTTGATCAACCTCTAGAAAATTGGGATGTAATATCAGTTACTTCAATGCAATCTATGTTTCAAAGTGCATCAGCATTTAATCAGTCATTAAATAGTTGGAATGTGTCTAATGTAACCACTATGCGTTCAATGTTTTCTGGAGCAACTGTGTTCGATAGTGTTCTGAACAACTGGAATGTTGATTCTGTAGTAGATATGTCTTTTATGTTTGCTTTTGCTACAGCCTTTAACCAACCTTTAAATAATTGGAATGTTAGTGCTGTTTCAAATATGTCTTCAATGTTTGAAAGTGCTGAAACTTTTAATCAAGATTTAAACAATTGGGATGTGAGCTCTGTAACTTTAATGAGCTCTATGTTTGAAAATACCATTGCTTTTAATCAACCTTTAAACAACTGGGATGTAGGTAATGTCACATTAATGAATTTAATGTTTAAAAATGCATCTATTTTTGATCAACCACTAGAAAATTGGGATACAGGAGAAGTTCTCAATACTTCAGAAATGTTTAGTGGAGCTTCTGTATTTAATCAGTTAATAGATTCTTGGGATGTCTCTTTTGTAACAACAATGGAATCTATGTTTGAAAATGCAATCACTTATAATCAAACTATGAATTCTTGGAATACTACTTCTGTTTTAACAATGGAAGATATGTTTAATGGAGCAACTGTATTTAATGGAAATATTTCTAATTGGAATGTTAGAAATGTAAATACCACAGAGAGGATGTTTCAAAATGCTATCACATATAACCAACCTATGAACGAATGGAGAGTAAATGGTATTACAAATATGCAGAGTATGTTTAGAGGTGCAACTTCTTTTAACAGACCTTTAAATCAATGGAATATAGGTTCTGTAACAATGGCATCTATGCTTAGTGATGCCAGCACTTTTAATCAATCTTTAGAAGAGTGGGATGTCTCTAATGTAAGCAATATGACTAATATGCTTGATAATACAGCACTAACTAGAATGAATTATGACAATACATTAATTGCTTGGTCAGAACTCAATCTAACTCCTGGAATTACATTAGGTGCCCTAGGCTTACCATATTGTGAAGCTATAGAAGAAAGACAATCGATGATAGATAATTTTGGATGGACTTTTAGTTTAGATGAATTAGATTGTCCTATACCATTATGTACGCAACTTGTAGCTCCTATCAATGGTGCTATAGATGTTCCTGCAAACACAAATATCACTTGGGACCCTGTATTATATGCAATAGGAGGCTATAGCGTTACTGTAAGAGTTGAACCTTCAGGAACTTTAATTTTAGATAATGAAGTAGTAACAGAAACCACATATGAATTTCCAACCGATTTTAATCCAGGAGATACTGTTTTTATTACTATTATCCCTTTTAACTTTAATGGAGAACCAACTGGATGTTCAGAAGAAAGTTTTGTCATTACAAATGACACTACTCCAGTTATTCCAGAATGTACAACACTCTCATTGCCTATAAATAATACTGTTGATGTATCTGTAGCAACAAATATAGAATGGCTAGCCATAGAAAATGCAGATGGATATAGAATAGATATAGGTACGACTCCTGGCGGTACTGATATCATAAATAACCAGGATGTAGGCAATGAAACTACATTTGACATTCCTAATGATTTACCAGATAATGTTATTATTTATGTAAATATTACACCCTATAATGAGGTAGGAGATGCTACAGGATGTATTGAAGAAACGTTTACTACAGAATTGATTCCTGTGATTCCTGATTGTACAATGCTATCATTGCCATTAAATGGAGCTATTGATGTTAATATAGATACAGATATAACTTGGGATATAGTAACAAATGCTACTGGTTATCTAATTACCATTGGCACTAACTCTGGAAGTGGAAATATTATTAATAGTCAAGATGTGGGTAATGTCACTACTTTTATATTACCTGAAAATCTCCCAGAAGCAAGAACCATATATGTAACCATAATACCATATAATGATTTAGGTGATGCCACTGGATGTATCGAAGAGAGTTTTATTACTATTGACACCTCGGTTCCTCCTATGGCTCCAGTATGTACTTCATTAACAAGCCCAATAGATGGGGCTATTAATATAGCTTTAGATACTAATATAACTTGGAATGCTATTGGAGATGCAACAGGATACTTCCTTACTGTCGGTACTACCTCAGGGGGAAATAACATTATAAATAACCAAGACTTAGGAGATGTAACTACATTTGACTTTCCTAATGATTTTGAACCCAATCAAACGGTATTTGTAACTATCATTCCTTATAATGATATTGGAAGTGCTACCGGATGTTTGGAGGAAAGCTTTACAACAGAAACCATTCCAGATTGTACAACTCTGTCAAACCCTCTTAATAGTGCTACAGAAGTAACACTTGATACAGATCTCACTTGGAATGCTATTGCAAATGCTACAGGATATTTCCTCACAGTAGGAACTACTACTGGAGGAAATAATATTATAGATAATCAAGATGTGGGTAATGTTACAACGTTTGACCTACCTAATGATCTTGATGGAAATGCAACCATTTTTGTAACAATCATACCATATAATAATGCAGGTAGTGCGATGGGATGTACTGAAGAAAGTTTTAACACAGAAACCTCCCCAGATTGTACCTCATTAGCAAGCCCTTTAAATGGAGATACAGGAGTAGCACTTGA
>CALKZS010000008.1 GCA_938002835.1 uncultured Dokdonia sp.
TGTTGATATACAGGCTTTAGAGTTGCCTGGATTATGGAATGGCAGTATGGCGTATTGGAATTCCATTTTTGTGGAAGTTCCTGTGGAAACATTTAATCCTGTAAAAACCGTAAATGATTTGCTAAAACCAGTGCATCAAGCCTAGTGTTATAGGACATGTTAAACGATCTGGAATACGATAGATAAATTATCAACCATTAGCAAATACATATAACTATTAATTTTTAAAAATAAAGTATGAAAAAAAATATAGTATTAATAGCCTTCTTTTTTATAGGTTTAACTCCTAAAATAGAAGCGCAAACATCTTTTGAAGGTATAGATGGTATTTATAGGATACTTGTTCAAGGTACGGATTTATATGTTTCCGTTCCAACACCTTCAATACCTGATGGAGAAGTACAAGTTCTAACATATGAAACATTAGATGCAACCTCTAACAGACAATCTTTTACGATACGAAGAACAGACAATTTAGATCAACCTACATATTTTATAGAGTCTGTCGTTGAGGGTAAAGGTGCTTGGGTCTATGAAAACGATCAGGATATCAATACAAGTGTTGGCGTACGGGCAGAATCTGGTGAACAATCTGCTGATGATGCGCAATGGTTTTTTAGACAACAGGGTACAGAAATATTTAATAACAGTCTTATAGAAGGTGCTAGAGCTGTAAGGCGCATTGTATCGCAAACAGGAAATGTTAGTGTGAGTGGTGGAGAGCCAACAATGTTCTCTTTTGAACTTCTAGAATCGCTAAATGTCACATCACCTGCTTTAAATAAAGATGCTATTTTTGTTTCGAATCCTATTGTTGATGATGTATTAAACATTCGTTCTAAGACCGCACTTATAAATGAAATAGAAGTGTATAGCACATTAGGAAAAAGCGTATTGCTTAAACAAAATATTTTTCAAGTGTTTACAAATTTGAACACGTCGTCATTAGCGTCAGGTTTATACGTGATTAGAGTTAAAACAGAAAAAGGAGTATTTACGACTAAAATCATGAAATAGAAGGCTAAAACTGTGTTTCTATTGTTAGTTTAATTAATAGCAATGCTATTAATTACAGATGTATTTGATTTAGATTTGATAAAAAGTTGTATGTTTAATTATAATTATTATATTTATGGCGAATTTATTTTTAATCACAAACATTTTAATAAACTAAATTAAGAATTATGAAAAAAATTACACTTATTTGTTTTTTATTTTTAGTAGCATCTGCTATAAATATACAAGCTCAAGATTTTACTAGAGAAGAAAGAACTTATAGAATGAGAGTTAGGGGTTCTAATCCAGAACTTTATGTGACAATACCAACGAGTAATCCAATACCTGATGGAGAGCGTTTAAATTTAACTTTCGAAGAGTTAGATGTAACCTCTAACAGGCAAATACTTTTTATATCAGCAAATCCAGATGGAAGATTTGCAATGGATGATGAAGGCGTAGAACAACCTTTAGACTTTTTTATTGAATCTTTAATTGAAGGTCAAGGCGCTTTAGTTTTTGCTGAACCAGATACAGATGAAGGTCCAGGTAATTCAAGTTCTGCTATAGCTATTCAAAGTGAGCCAGGTGGAGATATATTAGACGATTCTCCAGAAGCAGGACAATGGTTTTTTAGAGGTGATAACTTATGGTTTAATCTTGTAAGAATTGACGAAAGTAATGCAGGAGCAGCGAGAAGAGTTGCTTCAACTTCAGGAGAAATTACTCTTTCTGGTGGTGGCGGTACTGTATTTGATTTTGTAGAAGCCGATTTTGATCCAACATTAAGTACAGATGTTAAACAGTTATCTTCAAACGACTTTTTTGTTTCTAACCCAGTAAACAATGTTTTAGAAATTAGCAGTAATGTTTTAAAAATTAACCAAGTTGAAGTTTACAGCTTATTAGGGAATAAAGTATTAACGCAGTCTGCTGATGCTTTATCTACAACTAATATGAATGTAGCGAGCTTATCTGCTGGTGTTTACATCGTTAAAATTGATTCTTCAAAAGGAGTATTCAGTACTAAAATTATCAAGCAGTAATTAAATTGCTTAAGTATAGTAAGTAAAGATTTTTACAATTACAATCTTACTTAAAGAGACCGTCTAAAAAATATTTAGACGGTCTTTTTTTAATACTTTTTAGTAAGGTCCTTTTTTTTCAAGTTGAACGAGATCATTATAGGGAATTAAATCCTATTAATCAGGAAGGAAAGCGTCGCTGATTGTGCTTGTTAGTTATTTAGATGTATAGGCCATTTTAAACCATAAAGCGTATCAAGGAGCTTTCTTAAATTCTATTTAGGAGTTTAAGAGTTTCCTAATATTACAACAGAGTCATGTTGATAGTATTCTACTACTAAGATTATGATTGATATAAAAATAATTATGGCTGTAGTGCCTATGAGTTTATAATTTGTATGGCAGTAAATTTAACAAATTGATTTTGTCTAGCAATTAATTTTTATCAAAGCTAGATGCTTTAAGATGTTGTTAAACACGTGAAATTATGCAGAGCCCCGTCTTTATACCCATAGCATTTTATTAAATTTATTGAGGTTTGTATTGTTTTATCACAGCGCAAACTATATATTTGCCCGCAAAGTTATGTCGATAGTATAGAAAATATATAAAAGTTCACGAATTGTCAGCACAAATTTTTAAACCTAGAGAGTGCTAGGTTTTAGATGTCTTATAAACATAAAGTTTGAGTCTCGTCCAGACCGTTAAATTGTCATAAAGCT
>CALKZS010000009.1 GCA_938002835.1 uncultured Dokdonia sp.
TAATTACGCTTTCGCGAAAGCTTAAAAAACAAATGTTAATTGTCTAATAAATTTAAACCATTTTAATTGAGCTAATGAAATATATAAATTCCCTTTGTAGAACAGCATTATTATGTACTTTTTTGATCACTATTTCTTGTGTAGAAAAATGTCGCGCGTGTTAGATAGTGTGATTTATAAAAAGCAACACTTTTTTTACAAACAATATTTTATACAAAAACCCCTCTGTAAAAGAGGCATTTTTAATAGGTGATTAGAAAATAAAAATAGTTATTCCTTTATTTTTTCTTCTTCTTCGTTAATTAAAATAGGAGTGCCGTAACCTAATTGTTCTAGTTTATCCATTTGTGTTTTTTTATCACCTACAACAAGATATATCATTTTGTCTGGGTTCAAATATTTTGCAGAGAGCTCTTTAATGTCATTTACAGTCATATTATTTACAATAGCCTGTCTGTCTTTTACATACTCTGGAGACATCCCAAGGTTTGCAATATTATCTAGCATATCTAGTTTTGCATTCATTGTTTCAAAAGCACGTGCTTGACTCTTTAATAAAAAGCTTTTAGAAACCTCAAGATCTTTTTCTGAATAGTTAGTTCCATACTCTTTTACAATGTCTCTTACTAAGGCAGTAGATTCATAGGTTACATTAGATCGTACACCACTAGATATTTGGAAAGCTCCTGGCAGTGATGTCCCACTAAAATTAGAACGTATCCCATAGGTATATCCTTTTCCTTCACGTAACTGTTGTGTGAGTTCTGATGCAAAACCACCACCGCCTAAACGATAATTCATCATTTGTGCAGGATAAAAATCTGTATCTGTAGGCTTCATAGCTGGGTATCCAAAACGAAGTACAGACTGCTTTGCATCTGGCACATCATAAAAGTATACAGTAGCGCTTTCTGGAGCTTTTGGTACTGTAGGAGGGGGTATTGTGACAGCAACCGTTTTCCAAGTACTATTTAAATCTGTAAGTGCTGCAACGGCATCTGTTTTGTTAATAGCTCCTACCAGTTGCATTTTTGTAACAGATGGAGATATATAGTTTGTATAATAAGCTTTTAAATCTTCTAGGGTGATTGCTTTTACAGATGCAGGAGTTCCTAGTGTATTATATGAGAGTATATTATCTTCTCCATATATTAATTTATTAAAAGCGAATGAAGAAATACTGTTAGGATTTGCACGCTGTTGGTCTAGTGTACTTAATGTGCTTTGTTTTAGTATGTCAAACTCTTTTTTATCCCATCGTGGTTCTAGAAGTATTTCTTTAACTAGTGCAATGGTTTCTGTATAGTTTTTTGCAAGTGTTGTGCCAGAGATATAGATGTTTTCTCTATCTGAGAAAGTAATAATACTCGCACCTAAGCTTTCAATAGCATTTTCTAATATAGCGGTTGTTTTTGAAGCGGTTCCTTTTAAAAGCAATGAAGAAAGGAGGTTAGAAACACCTACTTTATCTGTGCTTTCTAATAAAAGTCCTCCTTTTATGTTTATCTGAAATTGTACTAACGGAACCTCATTGTTTTCTATTCCAGAAATTTCTAATCCAGAAGATAGCGACTCTTGCCAGATAGATGGTATAGTAACTTCTGGTGCTTCTCCATAAGCAGGTTCTACCGTTCTATCAAAAGAAGAAGGTGTTTTTTCATAGGTAGCAATAATGCTGGCATCAAATGTCTTTTCTGCTCCATCAATAATTTTTTCTTCTACAACAGAAGCTAGTTGAGAGTTTTCAAGAGCAAGATCTTTTTGACCTTTGGGAACAAAACTAGTTGCAACATAGTTTTTTCCTTTTATATAAGTGTCATATACACGCATTACATCTTCTGCAGTAACTGCAAGTATACGTTCTACATCTTTTTCTATATACCCAGGATCTCCAGCAAAAATCTCATATTGCGCTAGTTGAAACCCTTTCCCTAAGACGCTAGAGAGGCTGTTGTAAAATTGTGTTTCTTGAGTGGCTTTAATTCGATCAAGATCTGTTTGCGAGATACCTTCATTTTCAAAAGTTAGAAAGGCCTCATTTACCGCAGTCATTACTTTATCAAGATCTGTTCCAGCAAATGCATTTATTTGTAATGCAAATTCCCCCGTAAGTTCAGAGCCAAAATTAAACATCTGGACATATGATGTGAGTTGTTCTTTATCTAATAATACTTTGTTAAAAGGAGCATTTTTTCCTTGTGATAGATAATTTGCAAGAACACTTAAGGCATATGAATCTTTATCATAATTTGCAACCGCAGGCCACGTCATAGATAATTGTGGGAGTCGTGCAAAATTATCTTCATAAAATAATTTTTTTGTCTCTTCAAGACTAACATTGCGTTTCTCAAGTGCCGTTATCTCTTCTCCTTTAGGAATCTCCCCAAAATATTTTTCTACCCACTTTTTGGTTTGAGCTATATCTATATCTCCTGCAATAGTGAGTGTCGTGTTGTTAGGAGTATACCATTTGCCATAGAAGTCTTTTACATCTTGTAGGGTTGCATTTTGTAAATCTTCGAGAGATCCAATCACTTGCCAGTTATATGGGTGGTCTTTTGGATATAAATTCTTACCCACTACATAACGTACGTGACCATATGGGTTGTTATCAACGCTTTGTCTCTTTTCGTTTTTGACCACTTGTTTTTCTTTTTCAAGTACAGGAGTCGTGACTGTATTTATAAAATACCCCAGTTTATCTGCTTCTGCCCAAATCATCTTTTCTAAAGCATCTATAGGTACTGTTTGAAAATAATTAGTACGATCACGACTCGTAGATCCATTAGCGCCAGAACCACCTATTCTTGCACTCATCGCATCGAGACCTCCTTTTCCTAAGTTTTCAGATTCTAAAAACAAGAGATGCTCAAATAAGTGAGCAAAACCTGTTCGACCTTCTATTTCTCTGGCAGATCCTACGTGAGCCGTGAGCGCCACAGCAGCAACAGGATCTGAGGTGTCTTTGTGTAAAATCACCGTGAGACCATTATCTAGTGTGTATTTTTCAAACGGAACAGAGAATTTTTTTGTTTCTGTTTCTTTCAAGGCAATATTTTCTCCATTTTCATTTTTACAAGAAAAGAATATAAGCCCCAAAAAGAAAAGGACAATACTAGTAGAAGTTTTCATTGAGAGTAATTTTAAATAAAAAAATAAAGATCGCTAAAACTTGATTAGTTAGCGATCTTTATTAAGTATTTAAGATATTTTTTAGAAAAACTACATCATAAAATTAGATTGAGATACAAGCTTAGAAAATTTATTAACTAATGCCATTAGAGTTTTTCCATATTCTATATTCTGACTTCTATTAAGGCGTATAACGTTTTTTTGTGCTTAGCATCGTCTTTTGCTATTTCTTCTAACTCTTTGCTTGCAGCTATATACTCTTCTACATTACCCCCAAATATACTGCTATTGTAAGATTAGTGAGTTGTTCTTTTACTTTAGAGTCATCTTTTGTAGTTTCTGTAAACGCAGTAAAAGCTTCTTCTACTTCTTTAGTTTTTTGCGCAAAGACTTCGTGATCTATAGTATTTACATTTTGATAATTAAATTCAGAGATAAAGTTAACGTGTTCTCTTAATGTAGTCATAAGTACTAATTGAGAATAACGTACATCTAGCCCCTCGCTTTTTAATTGCTCTAGATCTACACGATTAAGATCGTTTGCTATTTCTTCTATAATAGTAGTAATAGCAAGATCTACGGCTGCAAAATTTTGAAAAGCCTTTAAAATTTCAGGATTTTTTTCTTTTAGAACTGCATAGTCATTAGTGTCAAGACCTTCTGAGATTTTAAGATTGATTAATGCAACTAATAGCTCTTTTACTTTTTCGTGAGCTTCCATATATATCACTAAAAGAGTGTCTAGCTTTTCTAAGGCTAGTTTTTGTTTTTTAATTCATTTATTTTATGAAAGCTATGAGGGGTGACATCACTAAAATTGACACCAAAATAATCTTTATTGTATAGTGTTCCATTAAGGGTGTCTGCACTTTGTATGTAACGATCGTATGCGGTCCAAACTCCTGGAGAAACAACGTTTCCTAAAGAGACATAGGCATTATACTTGTCTATAAAGGCTGGGTCATTGAGAGCATCATTTATACCATCTCTAGAAGAAGAATATGTATTTGTTGATTGATCACAAGATGTAAAACATATTATAGCGATACTTAATAGTAGAAAGAATTTAGATGTAATTTTCATAATTAGATTTTTTAAAGCACAAATGTATTCTTGATTCTGATAGTATTTATACCAGAAAACAGGGTTTGCCAAATAAGGGAAACAGTGATTTTTTTAGACTTTATGTGATAACGAGATTACATATTGCTCTCATTTCTTGTGGTTGACTTAAACTAAAAAAGAACCTACCTTTGTGCAGGTCGATGGTACGCTTTCGCGAAAGCGTAAAACATCACATTTCAATAAAATTAACCTAGTGGCGATCTGTAATATCGTGCTACTCAATACCGTATAATGGCAAAAATAGGAGATATAGATGTGGGAGATTTCCCACTATTATTAGCACCTATGGAAGATGTAAGTGATCCTCCGTTTAGAGCTTTATGTAAAGAGCAAGGAGCAGATGTGGTGTACACGGAGTTTATTTCAAGCGAAGGATTAATACGTGATGCGGCAAAGAGTGTGATGAAGCTTGATATTTATGAAAAAGAACGCCCTGTGGGGATTCAGATCTTTGGAGCTGTAGAAGAATCTATGCTGCGCAGTGTAGAAATTGTAGAAGCTAGCGGTCCAGATATTATAGACATTAATTTTGGGTGTCCCGTAAAAAAAGTAGTTTCTAAAGGTGCTGGAGCTGGTATTCTTAAAGATATAGACTTGATGGTGAGCCTTACAAAGGCAATGGTAAATCATACAAAGTTACCAGTAACAGTAAAGACAAGACTGGGTTGGGATCACGATAGTATAAAAATAATTGAGGTAGCAGAACGGTTACAGGATGTAGGATGTGCTGCCATCTCAATACACGGTCGTACACGTGCACAAATGTATAAAGGTGATGCAGACTGGAAACCTATTGCTGAGGTGAAAAATAACCCACGTATGCATATTCCTGTTTTTGGTAATGGTGATGTAAACACACCAGAGCGAGCAGTAGAAATGCGTGATAAATATGGTCTTGATGGTGCAATGATAGGTCGTGCAAGTATAGGATATCCTTGGTTTTTTAATGAAGTAAAGCATTTTATAAAAACAGGAACACATAAAAAACCACCGACATTACAAGAACGTGTAGAAGCCGCAAGACGTCACTTAAAAATGTCTATAGATTGGAAAGGCGAAATATTAGGTGTTTTTGAAACCCGAAGGCATTATACCAACTATTTTAGAGGTATACCACATTTTAAAGAATATAGAATGAAGCTTGTTACTTCAGACCGAAGCGAAGATGTTTTTGCAGGGCTAGATGCGATAGAGCGTGAGTTTGCAGGGTATGAGTTTGTTTAGGAGGCTGCTATAAACTTTTCATTAATGCGTGAAGCCGCAAGTTTAGATGCCAGTAATCCTAAAACAATGATTGTGATGAGTACTAAAACTAAGTTTGTAAGTTTAAAATGCACAGGATAAGGTTGTGATGCAGTAATAGGGATAAACCCAAAGAGTTGTTGTAAACCTATAAGAAACGCACCTATTATAATTCCTAAAAATCCGCCTACGACAATCATTAAAGTACCTTGGTAGAAGAAAGTAGAGCGTATGGTGGCTATACTTGCGCCTAAATCACTTAAGGTTTTTATATGCTTGCGCTTATCGATAATAATCATAATAAGACTGCCCACAAAGCTAAATAACGCAATAACGAGTACAAGAGTACATATAAAATACAATGCAAGGTTTTCTGTATTGAGCATTTTGTAAAGTGCATCATTAAGTTGAACTCTATTTTTGATATTTATTTCTTCAGTAAAAATTTCTTTTAGTTGTTGTCTTATATGTTCTTCGTCACTATCAGGAATTGTTTTTATATCTAGTGTGCTTATCGTGTTTAAAGGATATTCTAACAAAGCACCTACAAAATCTATATTGCCAAAAACATAATCATTATCTAGTGCCTCTCCTGCTTGGAAAACTCCGCTAGTAATCGCCTTAGATGAGTTAAATGCTTTCGAGGGATCTGTAATTTGGCCTGTTCCAGGTTTTGGCGTCATAATATTTAGTAGACTACTATAAGTTTGTATGTTAACAGATAATTTTTTTCGTATAATATAACTCATTGCCACTTCTGGTTCTCCTATTTCTGGCCAAGATCCAGCAAAAACAGTGCTATCTACAGGAGTTACTTTAGTATAATTTTCGTCTACACCTTTTAAAAAAGCAAGGGCCGTTTTATTATCATATTCAAGATATGCACGTTCTTCTATCGTTCTAGAAAACACATCAATGCCTTCTATAGATTTTAATCTCTTTTCTTGTTCTGGTGTGAGTATGAGTGTTTTTCCATTAGTAGGAGTTACTTTAAGATCTGGATCTATAATAGAGGTAATCGCAAGGTTAAATTCTTTTAAGCCAGAAAATGCAGAGAGTACTATAAATAGTACCATCGTCCCTATGATAATACTCACTATAGATATAAATGTGATAATATTTACGGCATTTGTGCCGCTTTTTGAAAATAGATATCTCTTTGCAATAAATAAAGGAAATCTCATTTATGATTTTTTTCTACGCGTTAGAAGACTTCTGTCTTCTAAAGGATTATCTTCTCTTTTAAGAGAACGTTCTATACCATCTAGATACTCGAGGGTGTCATCTATATAAAATTGTAACTCAGGCATACGACGCAGCTGGTGTCTGGTGCGTTGCGATATCTCGTGTCTTATCTTAGGTTTTACGAGATTAACCTCTTCAAGAATAACGACTGCTTTGTCATTAGGAAAAACACTTATATATACTTTTGCAGTAGATAAGTCTGTAGGTACTTTTACTTTAGAGACAGACACAATAATACCACCTTGACCACTGTCACGCAAAGCATTTTGTAACACTTCGGCAAGGTCTTTTTGTAATACACCTGCTACTTTTTTCTGTCTGTTTGATTCCATAGGTGCAAAAATACGCTTTTTATAGATTGTGGTATTTTTGTGAGCAAAGTATTAATGGGTGATTTGATATACGCTTTGTCGAAAGCAAACAACAATCCCCACCATATAGATCTCTTTATAAAGTATGATGAATCACATTGAGCATATAGGTATTGCCGTAAAAAACATTAAGGAAAGTAATGATGTGTATGCAGTATTACTGGGAACTTCTCACTATAAGATGGAAGAAGTCCTTTCTGAAGGAGTACAAACGTCTTTTTTTAAAACAGGAGTAAATAAGATAGAGCTTCTCGAGGCGACAACAAAAGATAGTGCCATTGCAAAATTTATTGAAAAGCGAGGAGAAGGTATACATCATATTGCTTTTGCTGTAGATGATATTGTAGCAGAGATGCAACGGCTTAAAAAAGAAGGCTTTAAATTACTTAGTGAAACCCCTAAAAAGGGAGCTGATAACAAGTTAGTAGCCTTTGTGCATCCTAAAAGTGCAAATGGGGTGTTGGTCGAATTGTGTCAAGAGATAAATAATTAGCATTAAAGTTTTGGTGGGGGAAAGATTTATATTAAATTTGCACCCGCATTTAGTTGCAGGTCCCATAGCTCAGTTGGTTAGAGCATCTGACTCATAATCAGAGGGTCCTTGGTTCGAGCCCAAGTGGGACCACATTATCAAAGCCTTACAAGAAATTGTAAGGCTTTTTTATGGTTTAAATGCACCCTAATTTGTTTGTGTAGTGATATGCCTTACTTTTGAACTATGACCGTATTGTTTATATTTATAGGAGCTTTAGTATTATTTGGTTTTATGCTATTTGCATCTTTAACGCTTTCGCGAAAGCGAACTCCTAAACCTTTTCCTCCCGAGTGGGAAACTATTTTAGAAAAAGAAGTAGCCTATTTTGGGAGACTTTCGGCAAAGCATAAAGCGTTTTTTTGTAAAAGAATGATGGCTTTCTTAGCAGAAGTTACTGTAGAAGCGGTACATTTTGAGCTTACAGATCGAGATAAAATATTAGTGGCAGCCAGTGCGGTAATTCCTATATTTCATTTTGGAGATTGGCATTATAATAATTTAGATACAGTATTAATTTATCCAGATTATTTTGATGAAGATCTTAATTTTTCTAATTCTGAAAAAAACCGAAATATTGGTGGTTTAGTAGGTACAGGGAGATTTAAAAATCAGATGATATTATCTAGAAAAGCATTACATCACGGGTTTTCAAATAAAACCGATAAAGGGAATACTGCTATACACGAGTTTGTACATTTGCTAGATATGATGGATGGTGATACAGATGGTATTCCCAAGCAATTGTTAGGTAAAGAAAATGTACTTCCCTGGTTGCAGTTAATGCACAAGGAAATGGAAGAAATTCATAATGACACTTCTGATATAAGATCGTATGGAGGTACTAATCAAGCAGAGTTTTTTGCCGTAGCGGCAGAGTATTTTTTTGAGCGTCCAGCTCTTTTTAAGCGCAAGCATCCAGATATTTATAAGATGTTACACCTTTGCTTTATAGGAGATTCTTAAGTGTTTTATCATTCTATTAACAATGTGACTACAGTACTTTTGTATTTTTGAAACTTTATCCTAATGATATGCAACTTATAATAGATGTTGGGAATACTAGAGTGAAAGCAGCTGTGTTTGAGAAAGATCTATTGCTAGAAAAGCACGCCTTTTTACTTTCTAATTTTATAGATGAAATAACTCAATTTGTTCAGAAGTTTCATATAAAAAAAGCCATAGTTTCCTCAGTAGGAAGACTTAGTGAGGCGCAATTATGCGCAGTAACTTCTTTATACGATACGGTGTTGTTGTCACATAAAACAACAGTACCCTTTACAAATGATTATCATACTCCAGAAACGTTAGGAGTAGATAGAATAGCACTTGTTGCGGCATTTGCACAACAATATCCAGGTAAAAATGGACTCATAATAGATGCAGGTACCTGTATTACATTTGACTTTATTGATTTTAAGGCGTCTTACAAAGGGGGATCGATTTCTCCAGGATTAAGATTGCGCTATGAGTCATTACATAACCTTACTGCAAACTTGCCATTGTTAGAAAAATCAATGCCAGAGAATATTATAGGAAGTTCTACAGAAGCTGCTATACATTCTGGAGTTGTAAATGGTGTTTTGCAAGAAATAGAAGGTGTGATTAATGAATATAGAGCACAATATTTTAATGATATAGTAATAATAACAGGAGGTGATGCACAGTTCTTGGCAAAACGATTAAAAAATGGCATCTTTGCAAACTCAAATTTTTTACTTGAGGGCCTCAATTTTATATTAACATATTCTAATGATTAAAAAATTTTGTTTTGTAGCAGTACTTTTTTTAACTGCTATTACTGGTAAGGCCCAAGAAGGAGCTACCACATCTCCATATTCTTTTTTTGGAGTAGGTCTTCAGCAATTTAAAGGAACTGTAGAAAGTAAAGCAATGGGAGGAATACAATTGCAAAGAGATAGTCTGTATCTTAATTTATTAAATCCAGCTTCGCTATCTGACCTTAGATTTACAACATTTACTGCTGGGGTAAATCACCAAGAAATCACTTCTAAAACAGAAAGTTTAAGTGAAAGCACTTCTAAAACTACGTTTGATTATTTTGCACTAGGGTTCCCTGTTTCTAAAAAAGCAGGTGTTGCTTTTGGATTAATGCCATATACTGCTGTAGGATATCAAATAAGTGAGACAAATGATGAGGCTACCATCTTAAATAGATTTACAGGACGTGGCGGTTTAAATCGTGCTTTTGTTTCTATAGGATATGAAATAATAAACGGATTGAGTGTAGGGGCAAGCGCAAATTATAATTTTGGGAATATTCAAAGTGTTTCAATACGTACACAAGAGGATGTTGAGTTAGGGACAGAGGAACGTAATAGAAAAGATATTTCAGGTTTAGGTTTTGAGTTATCGGCTCAATATGAACGTATGATAACTAATAAATTAATGATTAATACATATTTCAAATATGTGCCTGAAAGTAAAAGCTATAATTCAATTAATGAGCGTCAAATCGCATCTGTACAAATTTCTACGACCGGAATTACTTCGGATCTTGAGGTGATAGATGTAGATCTTCCAGATTCAAATTTTGATTATCCTGCATCTTTTACTGTAGGTTTAGGATTGGGAGAAAAAAATAAATGGTTTGTAGGTGCCGATCTTACCAATGAAAAAACAATTAGGTTTGCTAATGTGTCTCCAAGTCTAACCAATGCCACTTTTAAAAACGCAACATATTTTAGAATAGGTGGTTTTTATGTTCCTAAGTATAATTCCATATCAAGTTACTGGGAACGTATAACTTATAGGGCTGGTTTTCGTCTGGAAGAGACGGGTCTTAAGATCTCTGGTCAAGACATAGAAGAGTTTGGCATATCTTTTGGAGTTGGGTTACCTGCAGGGCGTAAAATAAGTAATATTAATATTACAACAGAGTACGGACAACGAGGGACAACAAATGCAAACCTTGTTCAAGAAAATTTCTTTAATGTAGGAGTGAGTTTATCTGTAAACGATCTCTGGTTTATAAAGAGTAAATTTAATTAATAAGAAAACCTAAGACTATGAAAACTAAATTAACCATACTTTTTGTAGCCCTAATATTTGCAGTAGGATTTACTGCTCAGGCACAAGTGAGTGAAGAATGTATAACTACAGGATCTATTTTTACAGAGGCTGCTAAGGTTAAAAA
>CALKZS010000010.1 GCA_938002835.1 uncultured Dokdonia sp.
TATTGCACAAGAATTATGTGAGTTAAGCGATGTTCCTTTAATACACTGTACGCACTCATTACCAAAACGGCACAAAAAGCGATTAAAAATGGCCCTAAAGAAAGTCAAACAAGACCTGCAAAAAGAAGTGATTATAAAGTAATTAAAGCGCAAGAAAAACTACTTTTAGATCACATACATCAAACAATTTATAAAACTATTACAGAGGCTGTAAAAAACTCGTAATATCTACAGAAAGATTGTTAATTTTAGACGATGATTACTAACATTCTGTAAATTATTCTTGTGTGGAGAAAAACCGTATCCATAACTAATATTAAAATTATTGACAAAACCTAACCCTATTTCTGGTAACGCACGAATTGTCACATCTCCTTTTTGAAAGTAACTTATTACAGAAAATCTACCTGTCAAAATTAAAAAAGTTGCTTCTACTCCAACTTTTGGAGCATATGTTTCTCTAAAATCTGTTTCAAAACCAACAAATCCTGCTTTAGCGGCTATATCTTCTCCTGAACCTCCTAAACTATGATCTATTGCATTTTTCCCAACATTAAGAGTGAAATCTGCAAAAATTCTATCTTGCCATATTAAGCTAAGAGATGGGTTAAAATCTTGTGATAAACAAACACAAGTATTTATAAAAATAAATATTGTAAAAAAAGTATACTTCTTATTTTCTTGAATGAAAATTTGCATAATGATATTAGTATGTATTAATTGTGATTTCTTAATTTTATGTAAATCTATTGCGATAGTTTACTTTAAAAAACAAGAATGAGTGAAATGAACTTTTAAGTCAGGTATCTCTTATTATTAGATAGAAAGTTAGTTACATTTTATTAATATTGCTTCTTAACAATTATGGAAAAGAGTTATAAAGAATATTTACATAAAATCACAACCTTAATTTTTGATATAGACGGTGTTCTTACAGATGGATCGTTACACACTACAACAGAAGGAAATATGCATCGTACTATGAATGCTAAAGATGGGTTTGCAATGAAAGAAGTCTTAAATCAAGGGTTGAACCTTACCATTATTTCTGGTGGTACTGATGAAAGTGTTCTTTCTAGATTACAAACTCTAGGTATAAAAGACATTACTTTAGGAGCTCATAATAAAATCGAACATCTCGAGTCTTATCTCTCGTCTAAAGATATTGATTTAGAAAATGTATTAGATATGGGTGATGACATACCTAATTATCCTGTATTAAAAATGGTAGGTCTTCCTTGTTGTCCTCAAGATGCTGTAAAAGAAGTTAAAGACGTCTCTAAATATATATCGCATAAAAACGGAGGAAAAGCCTGTGTACTTGATATTATTGAACAAATTTTTAAAATTCAAGGTAAATGGATGACTGGGTTTGATGCGTCTGGGCATTGACTTTTAGAGTGATTGTCTAAAAATTAGAAATGGAATTATATAAAAGCTTTATCAAACATATAGATGTGAATATAATTTATTGTCTGATCCCAATAATTTTGACATTATTTTTTATTGATTTATTTTTTAAAAACAGATTTGAAACAAAAAAAACGTTAAATCTGGTCTGTTGGGTTATTATTATATACACTTCTATTACTTGGACTGTTTATTTGATTGGAATGGCAATAAATCCAGATGAATATGCTTTTGTTAATCGTGCGACTGGCCCTTATGCTGTTTCATATTGGATAATGCTTTTATCTGCATTATTACTGCCTTTCACTTTACTTATTAAAAAATTAGCATCAAAATATTGGTACGTATTACTTGTCCTTTTTGCAATGAAAAGCGGAATATTTTTAGAGCGTTTTATAATCATCATAACTAGTTTTCATAGAGATTATTTACCAATCAATGGGAATTTTAAATTAGAAAATGAAGATAGTGAACTAATAGATATATTCTTATATGCAATCGGAATGATATTTTTACAAGGAATATTAATTACAATTTTAACGCTAATTATATTTGAAATAATAAAAAGAAAAAAAGCCCAATATAGTTCATAAACTATTATCCTTTTAAATAACCGAGAACCTTTGTCTTATCTAAAAATCATACGACCATTTAATCTGTTAATGATTTTTTTAACTCAAATCGTTATTCGGTTTAGTTTTGAATTTTTAAACATACAAAACGCAAATTTTTCTGGAATAGAGTTTTATATGTTGTGTTTTTCTACTATGTGTATTGCTGCAGGAGGATATATTATTAATGATATTTTTGATGTAAAAACAGATCTTATTAATAAACCAAAAGAAGTTTATATCACTAGATCTATATCTAAAACTAACGGGATTTTATATTATACAGCACTTACAACAATAGGTGTTTTATTAGGTGTTCAAGTAGTCTTTTCTATAGATAAAGCAACGTTTAGCTGGATTTTCATTATAGTAGCTTCCCTCCTATTTCTATATTCATATTTTTTACAAAAAATTGTATTAATAGGCAACCTAGTGACCAGTTTTTTGGTAGGATTTTCACTATACATTGTCTATCTATTTGAGACTACAGATATAGTATTTTCATCATCCTTTTTTATTAGTATTGTAGTACTTTCTATATGCTTAAACTTTTTAAGAGAGATCATAAAAGATATACAAGACATTAATGGAGATTATGCCGCTGCATATAAAACACTACCTATCATATTAGGCATAAAACGCACACTTACAATTTGTACTATTATAGCTATGATCCTGGTTTTTGGAGTTTCGTTATTTACATTTATATACTTCAAAAACCAATATGTTTTTATAACTCTTATGCTCATCACTATCGTTATTCCACTCGTGATTATAGCTTCAAAATGTAACAATGCAGAAACAGCACGTGATTATAAAAACATCTCTCGAGCGCTTAAACTTGTAATGCTCATTGCTATATTGCTAATTCCACTACTCTTTTACTCTCAATACAATGCTTAAAGAACAACTCAAAAATTACAACCTTATCCTAGCATCTGGATCACCACGAAGACAACAGTTTTTTAAAGAACTAGATCTAGACTTTACCATTGATATACGTTCTGTAGAAGAACTATTTCCAGATCATTTTAAAGGTAATGAGATCACAGATCATCTAGCTAAACTAAAGGCAAGTGTTTTTACAGACCTACAACCTAAAGACATCTTGGTTACCAGTGATACCATCGTTTGGCATAACAATAAAGCCCTTAATAAACCCCAAGATCGAGAAGAAGCATATGAAATGATTGTATCATTATCTGGTAATACTCACGAGGTAATTACTTCTGTATGTTTTACGCAAAAAGATGAGCAACATATTGTAAACGATACTACAAAAGTTACTTTTAAAGAGCTTACTCCAGAAGAGATTAATTATTATATAGACAACTTCCAGCCATATGACAAAGCTGGTGGTTATGGTATTCAAGAATGGTTTGGATATATCGCTGTCACACATTTAGAAGGCTCATACTTTAATGTAATGGGAATGCCACTTCATAAAGTTTATAAAATGTTAATGAAGATCACTGGGTCTTAATATTTATGTAGCTTTATACTAAAATATAAGCTATGTTACGTTCTAATAATTTTCTGATTTCAAAATCTGTACTGTCTCTGGTGCTTGCCAGTAGTGTTTTGGTGAGTTGTCAACAGTCTAAAAACACTGATGTTACTAGTGTTGATGGTGATATCGCTTTCGCGAAAGCAGAATCTAGCTCTTCTACACTACTACCTCCTGATAATAAAGTAAATAAAGAGTACAGGTCATTATCTCAAGAGTGGCAAGATTACTGGTATGCTGGAAAAGCCGAAATCACTTCATACAAACTAGAGCAATCTAGATATGGAGAAGCTCGCGATGGTACAGCTGTACTTATTTTTGTAACTGAAGATTTTTTGCCAGACGAACAAGTAAAGGCAAACAGACAGAATACAACTAATATCCCTGTTTTAAAACTTAACGCTACTAAAAAATTTATAACAGGTATATATCCATACTCTGTAATGAATAGTACGTTTTACCCTGTAAAAGAAAAAGATCACGCTATTAAAGTATCACAAAGTATGCAAGAATGGTGTGGCCATATTTATACACAAATAAATAATAGAGCTCAATTTGAAGTAATGTCACACTCTTATTTTGAAGGAGCTTCAGATAAAGAATTTGAATTACCCAAAACAATTTTAGAAAACGAACTATGGACGCAATTAAGAATGGATCCAGCCGAGTTACCTACTGGTACTATAGAAGTTATACCTAGTCTTGAGTTTATAAGAATGAATCACGCAAAAGTAAAGGCTTATAAAGCACAAGCGACACTTACAGAAAATACATACACACTTACCTATCCAGAGCTTGAACGTTCTTTAGTGATAACATACAACCCTTCTTTTCCTTTTGAGATTGAAAAATTTGAAGAAACTACAAAAAACAGACGAAGTGGCAAACTTATGAAGTCTACTGCTACAAAGATTAAAACCATTAAAAATGCATACTGGGGTAAAAACTCTAATGCAGATCAAGAGATTAGAAAAGAGTTGGGATTACAATAATTATAAAGACAATCCCTATTTTCATTTTTGTAGTTTAGCTTTTTAATGTTTTTTTAATAAGCTATTTTATGTTTATCTATAAAAGTGAATTATTACTTACTGCGGTTAGTCTTATTATATTAATATTACTGCGTATTATTATCACCTATTTTGTACGTCGTTTTGGCAAACGAAAAAATAAAGTAGCAAAGCGTGCTAGACTCATAATGAAGTATGTAGATAGCATTCTGTTTATTATTGCCTTTATTATAGGAATTTTAATTTGGGGAATTCGTATTCAAGATATTGGGCTTATTGCCTCATCTATTTTTGCTATTGTAGGAATTGGTTTTTTTGCTCAATGGTCCGTTCTTAGTCATCTCACATCTGGAGTTATTATATTTTTTACATTTCCGTATAAAATTGGAGATCGCATTAAGATTCACGATACAGACTTTCCTATTATTGCGGTTATAGAAGATATCAAAGCTTTTCATATTAAACTCAGAACTGATGATGGTGGTCTACATACATATCCTAATAGTCTTGTCTTACAAAAAGGAATCACAATGGTGGCCGAAGGAGTACAAACCCGCATTGTATCTGAGGAAAATAAGGCTAATACCGACAAAACTTAATCATCTAAGAAATAACCGTTAAAGAAAACATAAACAAATTACATCCCTATAGCTTTTAGTTATATTTGAGATTATAGTAATAAATTTATCTTTTAATAATGCGTAAACCTAACGTGATAATAATAATGGTTGTTGTTTTTGCTTTCGCGAAAGCATATGCACAAGGAATCACTGTACAACCCAAAAAACCAACTGCTAGCGAAATATATGAAGACCTACAGAAGTTGAACTTTTTAGGCTCTGTCCTTTATGTTGCAGCACATCCTGATGATGAAAACACAACCGCTATTTCGTACTTTGCAAATCAAATAAAAGCGCGCACAGCCTATTTATCACTCACTCGAGGTGACGGCGGACAGAATATTATAGGACCAGAATTACGTGAGCTTTTAGGAGTAATACGCACTCAAGAACTACTAGCTGCAAGAGCGACAGATGGGGGAGAACAACGTTTTACAAGAGCAAATGACTTTGGGTACTCAAAACATCCAGATGAAACACTTGAAATATGGAATAAGGATGAAGTACTTGGTGATGTCGTGTGGGCAATACGTACATTTAAGCCAGATGTTATTATAAATAGATTTGATCATAGGTCTCCAGGAACTACTCACGGACATCATACTTCTAGTGCAATGCTATCTGTAGAGGCTTTTGACCTCGCAAATGATGCTTCAAAATATCCAGATCAATTACAGTTTACAGACACCTGGCAACCACAAAGACAATTTTTTAACACCTCTTGGTGGTTCTATGGAAGTAGAGAAAAATTTGCCGAAGCAGATAAATCTAATCTCGTAAAAGTAGATGTGGGCACTTATTATCCAGGTCTTGGGCTTTCTAATACAGAAATCTCATCGTTAAGCCGTAGTCAGCATAAATCTCAAGGGTTTGGAAATACAGGAAGTCGCGGTACAAGTGACACCTATTTTGAACTATTAAGAGGAGAAATGCCAAGTAATAACGATGTTTTTGGAGATATTAATACTACTTGGACTCGTGTTAAAGGAGGAAAAGCAATACAAAAGATTTTAGATGGTGTAGTTTCTAAGTATGACTTTGCTGCTCCAGAAAAAAGTGTTTCTGAACTTGCAAAAGCATATGCGTTAGTATCTCAACTAGAAGATAAACACTGGAGAACTATAAAAACCAAAGAACTAGAAGATCTTATTGTAGCTTGTTCTGGTTTGTACTTAGAAGCTCGCTCTAGTGAAAGTTTTGCTACAATGGGTAGTGATATAAAACTATCTTTTGAAGCAATAAACCGAAGTGCACAACCAATACAATTAAATAGTATTGTTATTACTCCTAACGCTCAAAACGTTGCCGTTGCTAAACCTCTCAACAATAATGTAAAATATAACTCTGATACTACAATTAAGATTAGCGATGCTTTTAAAGATACTTCTGCATACTGGTTAAGAGAAGAAGGCTCTCTAGGAATGTATAACGTTGCAGATCGTAATGATATTGGGAAGCCTCAAACTACTCAAGAAAACACTGTGATGTTTGATCTTACAATTGCTGGGGTTTCAATAAAAATAGAACGCCCTATTATTTATAAATATAATGACCGTGTAAAAGGAGAAGTATATGAGCCTTTTGAAATAGTTCCACCAGTTTCGGCTAAGGTAGACTCTAAGGTTATTATTTTTGCAAAAGCAGAAGCAAAAAAAATACCTGTAACAGTTACAAATCATCGTGCTGTTGTAAATGGGAATGTTGCACTACAAGTTCCTAATGGTTGGAGCGTTTCTCCTAAAGATTTTAAAATAACTTCTGACACTAGAAATACAGATCAAGAGTTTGTATTTACAGTTACTCCTCCATCTGGTGATAGTGAAGGCTCTTTAATTCCTGTTGTGACTGTAGATGGGAATAAATATGACAAAGAATTAGTCTCTATAGATTATGCTCATATCCCAAAACAAACATTATTTTTACCTAACAAAGCAAAAGTAGTACGCTTAGATATTGAACGCAAAGGAGATTACATAGGATATATTCAAGGTGCTGGTGATGCTGTTCCAGATAATTTAGAACAAATAGGATATCAAGTAGCAGTTATAAAACCATCTGAGATTACTTCAGAAAGATTAACACAGTTTGATGCCGTTGTTGTAGGTATTAGAGCATACAATGTAGTTGAAGAATTACAGGTAAAACAACCACTATTACTTGATTATGTAGAAAAGGGAGGCACTTTAATTGCTCAATACAACACATCTGGACGTTGGGGAAATACAAAAATAGGAGCTCCCTATGATCTCACATTATCTCGTGATCGTGTGACAGATGAAAATAGTGAAGTACGCATTCTTGCTAAAAATCACCCTGTAATGAATTTTCCAAACAAACTAACCACTGCAGATTTTGATGGATGGACACAAGAGCGTGGATTATATTTTCCTAATAAATGGGCAAGTGAGTACACTCCTATTCTTTCTATGAATGACAAAGGAGAAAGCCCTAAAGATGGAAGTTTACTTGTTGCTCGTCACGGAAAAGGACATTATATATATACTGGACTTAGCTTTTTTAGAGAACTACCCGCAGGTGTTTCTGGAGCATATAAACTGTTTGCAAATATGCTAAGCATTGGAAAGCAAGAAAACAAAAAAATTAAGCAATAGTATTTAACTCAATAAAAATGAAAGAAAAAAATAATATAGACAAGTCTTGGATTAAAAAGTATGCTTTTATCTTGATACTTAATCTGTGCTATTTTATTTTATTTTACTTCATAATGCAAAAATTTTCATAGTATGGAAATAATAGATTGGGTTATTCTTGCGTGTACGCTCGTTTTTATAGTCGTATATGGAACCTATAAAACACAAGGAAGTAGTAATGCCGAAGAATACATAAGTGGAGGCAATACTTCAAAATGGTGGACAGTTGGACTTTCAGTAATGGCAACACAAGCGAGTGCTATTACATTTTTATCTACCACAGGACAAGGCTTTTATGACGGAATGGGTTTTGTACAATTCTATTTTGGATTGCCCATTGCAATGGTTATTATTTGTTTAGTTTTTATACCCATTTATCACAGACTAAAGGTATTTACAGCTTATGAGTACCTTGAGACAAGATTTGATTTAAAAACTCGATCTCTTGCTGCTATTTTATTTTTAATACAGCGTAGTCTTGCTGCAGGTATTACCATTTATGCTCCAGCAATTATACTCTCAGCAGTTTTGGGTTGGGATCTCACAATGCTTAATATTATTATAGGTATTGTTGTTATTATATATACCGTTTCTGGTGGCACCAAGGCTGTGAGCATTACTCAAAAACAACAAATGGCAATCATTTTTGCGGGTATGGCGATTGCTTTTTACCTCATACTTGACAAATTGCCAGAAAATATAAGCTTTACAGATGCTTTAAGCATTGCAGGAGCTGGAGATAAAATGCAACTTCTTGATTTTTCTTTTAATCTTAATAACAAATACACGGTTTGGACAGGTCTTTTAGGCGGGACCTTTTTAATGCTCTCTTATTTTGGGACAGACCAAAGTCAAGTACAACGCTATTTATCAGGAAAAAATGTCAAAGAAATGCAATTGGGTTTACTCTTTAATGGAGCTTTAAAAATACCTATGCAATTTTTTATACTTCTGGTAGGTGTTATGGTATTTGTCTTTTATCAATTTAACAACTCACCTATTCACTTTAATCCTGCAGCCACAGAAGCTATAGAAAACTCAATATATGCAGGAGAATTTACAACATTAGAAAATAGACTTATAGATAATCAAGAACTTCAAAAACAAGCTGCTCTAAATTTTGTAAAAGATCCTGAGTTAGATGTTTTTCTCAAAGATGGAAAAGCACAATCATATATAGCTACTTATAGTTCAAAAGACAAAGAACTACGAAAAATAGGTAAAGCTCTTGTTGAACGAGCTGCACCAGAGGTAGAAAGTAATGACAAGGACTATGTGTTTATACATTTCATTCTAAATAATCTTCCTAATGGACTTATAGGCTTGTTACTTGCAGTTATTCTAAGTGCAGCAATGTCTTCTACTGCATCAGAACTTAATGCCTTAGGAGCAACAACTGCAGTAGATCTATATAAACGCAACTATAAAGGAGAATTATCAAATACCCAATACCTAAAAGCCACAAAAGGTTTTACGTTAATGTGGGGAGTTCTTGCCATTATTGTTGCTTGTAGTGCCAGTTTATTTGAAAACCTAATAGAACTAGTTAATATTATAGGTTCTATCTTCTATGGCAATATTCTAGGTATATTTTTATTAGCCTTCTTTATCAAATATGTAAAAAGTAATGCTGTATTTATTTCGGCACTTATTACACAAGTTATTGTTTGTGTGCTCTATGGTCTCATCTATTATGAAATCATACCACTCTCCTATTTATGGCTCAATGTTGTAGGTTGTGGTTTAGTTATGTTAATAGCGTTGTTAATAGAAACTCTTTCGGGAAATACTAAACACCAGTTGTCATAAGTAATATACATATAAAGGTTATAAATACGCTTTCGCGAAAGCATACTTAACATTAATTCAATTATTTAGATTCAATGTATCACAATAAAATCCTTTAATTATATAATTTAAAGGCCTTTTTTGCACTTAATTTTAACCTATTCTTAATAATTGACACAAAATATATTTATTATAACTTTACCCCTATGAAAAAATATACAGTATTTCTTATAATTTTAATGTGTTATGCTTTCGCGAAAGCGCAACACACCTCCACTCATAAACGTGCAAAAATACATCTAGACGAAGCTCATTCGTTGCAACAGCTTTCTCAAATGGGTGTACCTGTTGATCACGGAATTAGAAAAAAAGGAATGTTTATCATTTCAGACTTTTCTACAGAAGAGATTAATATGTGTATTGCTAATGGATATGAAGTAACTATTTTACACGAGGATATTAAATCTTTTTACAAAAATCAATCTAGAGAACAATCTAGAAATTCTAGAAACACTACCTGCTCACAAACCGATATTTTAACTTTTGAAACCCCTCAAAACTTTAATCAAGGATCAATGGGAGGTTATCTAACGTATCAAGAACTTTTAGACGAGTTAGATGATATGGCTTCTCAATACCCAAATCTAATAACTCAAAAAGCACAAATAGGAGATTTTCTTACTGAAGGTACTCCAGATAATTCTGTAACTCCTTCCATAGGAGGTAATCCTATTTATTGGTTAAGAATAAGTGATAATGCTAATACAGATGAAGATGAAACTGAAGTTTTATATACCTCTATTCACCACGCAAGAGAGCCTATGTCTCTTATGAACTTAGTATTTTATATGTGGTTTTTATTAGAAAATTATGATACAGATCAAGACATACAAAATATTGTAAATAACACAGAACTCTATTTTATTCCAGTAATTAACCCTGATGGGTACTTGTATAATCAAGTAACAGATCCTAATGGGGGCGGTCTCTGGCGTAAAAACAGGAAAGACACTAACGGTGTAGATAATAATAGAAACTATAATTATTTTATTAATGGAGATCCTAATAATGGATCTTGGGGAGGACCTGGTTCATCAAATAATCCCAATAATCAAACTTATAGAGGCGCTGCTCCTTTTTCTGAAGTAGAAAACCAAGCTATAAAGTGGTTTGTAGAACAGCACGAGTTTGTTCTAGCATTAAATAATCATAGTTTTGGAGAGTTATTATTTTTTCCGTTTGGATATGCAAATGTCCCTACACCTGATGAAGATTTGTATTTAAGCTTAGGTTCATTACTCACTTCTCAAAATGGATATTCTGAGATACGAGATAGTCCTTTTTCTGGAGAAAGTGATGACTTTATGTATGGTACCGTAGGTACTCATTCTAAAATATTTGCATTTACACCAGAAATAGGTACTTCTTTTTGGCCTCCAGCTAGCAGTATAGAAAGAATTTGTAAAGAAATGATGTTTCTTAATCTTGAAGCTGCTCGCGTTAGTCAAAATCACGCAAACATAGAAGACACATCTCTTACTTTTATTGAATCAATAACAGAAGCACAGGCTTCTTTTTCTATACAAAGACTTGGTATTACAGGGAACGGGACATTTACAGTGAGTCTAGAACCTGTTTCTAGTAATATTATATCTAATGGAAGTGCTATAACATTTACATCACTAAATGAATTAGAAATAACCAATGGAAATATAGGTTATGATTTAGACCCAAATATTGAAGATGGAGATCTTATTGAATATAACCTTATATTAGATAATGGAGTGTATACAACAACAATTCCATTTACCAAAACCTTTGGTATTTCAGAAACATTATTGAGTGATCCTGGAGATAACACTCAAAATTTTGAAAATACAAACTGGGGAACTACAACTGCTACTTTTGTTTCGGCATCTAGTTCTATTACAGATTCACCTTCGGGTAATTATTCAAATAACCTACAAAGTGCAATAACCTTATCGGAGCCACTAGATCTTACAAACGCATTATCTGCATCTGTAAGTTATTATGCTCGTTGGGATATTGAAGATACCTGGGACTACGTTCAGTTTGAAATTTCTACAAATGGTGGAAGCACTTGGGAACCACAATGTGGTAGACATACTACTGCTGGCTCTAATAATCAGCCTGTAGGAGAACCATTATATGACAGTTTACAAGAAGAATGGGTATTTGAACAAATAGATTTAAGTGATTATTTAGGTCAAAATATTATAGCTAGGTTTAACCTTGTAACAGACTCTGGTGTGACTGAAGATGGTTTTTACTTTGATGATCTTGCATTTAATGTCATTCAAGAAGAAAACTTAAGTGTAGTAGATTCTAATGAACTAAGCAATAGCTATACAGCCTTCCCTAACCCTACACACGATAATGTTGAGATCACTTCAAGAACTGCAAATTATACAGCTACAGTGCTCAATATTTTAGGTCAAGAAATAAGTTCAAAAAGTACAAATACAGGTAATCTAACTATTGACCTAAGTACGTATACTAATGGTATTTATTTTGTAAAGCTTCAAGAAGCTGCAAACACTAGTATTCTAAAAATAATCAAACACTAATTATATTGATACATCTTATAGAAAATCAAACACATACCAAGTAAAAAATAAAGATCTTATCGTATTTTATGAATATGATAATAAAAACCGTTCAAAATTTCCTATTTTGTAACAAAAAATAAGAGACCTTTATGGATATAACAAGACTTTTTGATTTTCCGTATTACCAACTGGAAAAATTCAATTTATCTGACGCACTCGTTACCAAAAAAAATGGTGAATGGGTAGCTACATCTACACAAGAATATATTAATAAGGCAAACGCTATAAGTAGAGGGTTGCTAAGACTGGGAGTTAAAAAAAATGATAAAATTGCTATTATATCATTAAATAATCGAACCGAATGGAATATTTGTGACATTGGTATATTACAAATAGCCGCACAAAACGTGCCTATATATCCTACTATTTCTGAAGAGGATTATGCATATGTTTTAAATCATTCTGAATCGATATATTGCTTTGTCTCTTGTACTGAAGTACGTGATAAGGTAATGGCAATTAAAGACCAGGTTCCTTCTCTTAAAGAAGTTTATTCTTTTGATGAACTATCAGATTGTAAAAATTGGTCTGAAATACTAGATCTTGGTGCAGACGACAGTAATCAAGATGAAGTAGAAACACTAAAAAATTCAGTCTCTACAAAAGATCTAGCCACTCTTATTTATACTTCAGGAACTACTGGAAGACCTAAAGGTGTGATGCTTTCCCACGAAAATATTGTTAGTAATTCGCTAGCAAGTGCGCATAGATTACCTATACCAAAAGATAATGTGAAAGCATTAAGTTTCTTACCTGTATGCCATATATACGAACGTATGTTAATGTATTTATATCAATATAAGGGAGTATCCATATACTTTGCAGAATCTATAGAAACCATTAGTGATAACCTTAAAGAGGTAAAACCTATTGTAATGACAGCTGTACCTAGATTACTTGAAAAGGTATATGACAAAATAATTGCAAAAGGTGCAGATCTTTCAGGTATTAAAAAGGCATTATTTTTCTGGGCAGTAGAGATTGGTCTTAAATATGAACCATATGGTGAGAATGGATGGTGGTATGAGAAAAAACTAGGTCTAGCTCGTAAAATCATTTTCTCAAAGTGGAAAGAAGGTTTAGGAGGAAATCTTAAACTTATTGCTTCTGGAAGTGCTGCACTGCAACCTAGGCTGGCTCGCATTTTTAATGCTGCCGAAATGGGAATTATGGAGGGTTATGGTCTTACAGAAACCTCTCCAGTAATATCTGTAAATGATATGAGAGATGGTGGGTTTAGAATAGGTACTGTGGGCAAACTATTACCTGGTGTAGAAGTAAAAATTGCCGAAGATGGTGAGATTTTAGTAAAAGGTCCTAATGTAATGATGGGATATTACAAAGATCAAGCAAAAACAGATGAAGTGATTAAAAATGGATATTTCCATACTGGAGATATTGGACATATAGATGCTGATGGATTTTTGAAAATTACTGATCGTAAAAAAGAAATGTTTAAAACATCTGGAGGAAAATATGTTGCTCCTCAACTTCTAGAAAACAGATTTAAGCAATCTCGTTTTATAGAACAACTAATGGTTATAGGAGAAGGAGAAAAAATGCCTGCAGCATTAATACAGCCCAATTTTGAATTTTTAGCAGATTGGGCCGCAAAAAAAGGAATTAAAGAAACTACCCCAGAAGCTTTAATTGCAAATGAACGTGTACAAGCAAGGTTCCAACAAGAAGTAAATGAAGCAAATGAGAGTTTTGCAAAATGGGAAAAAGTAAAAGTTTTTAGACTTACTAAAGATGCTTGGACAGTTGAAGGCGGTCACCTTACTCCTACTATGAAACTTAAACGTAAGATTATAAAAGAAATATACAAGGATCTATATAACGATATATACGGCCATTAAAATATTTACAAGAGATGTTATACAGCAATAACTAGTACAGTAACTTGTATCTAGTTATTGCTTTTTTAAATGGACTAAATATTTTCGCTTAAAGCGAAAATAAAATGCTATATATTAAATCTTTCCCATTTTAATAAGTACAAATAAAATCACAATAGGAATAGCTAGTAAAATCACCATTAACAAATTGGTTTTCAACAAAACAGGAACTATCGCTAAAGTAATAATATAACCTCCTATTGCGCCTCCAAAATGCGCATCGTGACCTATATTATCATTGCGTTTTACCATACCATAAATAGTATAGAACATATATCCCACTCCAAATAACCAACCAGGAATAAAGAAATTAATAATCATCCCAGGATTTAAAAGGATCCCTGCATATACCACTCCCATTACAGCACCACTTGCACCTACAGCAGAATAGTGATATTCATCTTTATGAAAATAATAAGAGAGTAAATTACCTGTAATAAGACTGCCTGCATATATAATCACAAAATTTACAATACCAAGTCTGTATATCACAGAGTCTGCAAAGAAAAACAGTGATAACATATTAAAAATCAAATGTTGTGTATTTGCGTGTAAAAAAGCAGAAGAGACAACACGTATTTGCTCTCCTCTTCGTATAGCTCCTATATTAAACTTATATTTCTCAAAAAAGGTATAATCATTAAACCCCTTCATAGAAAAGAGAGCATTTACTACAATAACACCTATCACTACTGGATGTAAATCCATCATAAATCGTACGTTTTGCTTGTAAAGATAGCTATATTTGCGAGAGCATTTTCTTAATAAATAATAAATGAAAGCAATACTTTTTTGGTTATTCTATCCATTATTATGGGTTATCTCTGTATTGCCTTTCCCTCTACTATACTTATATTCAGACTTTTTATACATTCTAGCATACTATATTATTGGATATAGAAAAAAAACAGTTCGTAATAATCTTGCACTTGCATTTCCAGAAAAGACATCTCAAGAGCGTCTTGTGATTGAAAAAAAGTTTTATCATCATATGTGTGATATGTTTTTAGAAATGATAAAATCTATGAATATTACAAAAAAACAACTTTTAGAACGTTATAAACCTACCAATGTAGAGCTTGTAGAAAAATATGATAATAAAAACCAAAGCTTTATAATAGTATTAGGGCACTATGCAAGTTATGAATGGATTTTTGCATTACAATTGTATATAAAACAGCCTGGATATGGCGTTTACAAAACAATAAAGCATAAACAACTTGATAATTTAATACGTAAAATAAGAGGGCGTTGGAATACATTTCTAATTGATACAAAAAATACAATACGTACTATTAACAAGCATCAATTAGAAGGCAAAAGTGCTATTTATGGTTTTGTAGCAGATCAATCTCCTAGATTACACAAAGCACATTTCTGGACCCAGTTTTTAGGACAAGAAGTTCCTTTTTTTACAGGTGTAGAACGTATGTCGATGCAGTTTGATTTACCAGTGGTTTATTACAATGTAGAGAAAGTAGGTCGTGGTCGCTACGAAGGTACTTTTCATACATTAGCCGAAAAAGGAGATCAAAGACAAGATGGTGAGATCACATCAATGTATGCACAATTACTTGAAAAGCAAATACGCAAAGAACCTGCCTATTATTTATGGACACATAGACGTTTTAAGTTTGTAGGTAAAAAAGAAGAAATATTAAAAAAAAATAAAAAACAACAACATTAATTTTCTAAAGAGAATATAATAGCGCCTTCTTTAGAAGAAACTCCATTTCTAACAATATCAAAAATAACTACCCGTGTTTTTTTATCAGCTTTTTGAATAGCCTGTATTACTTTTTGATTCATTGTAGGTCCTTTTACTTGTAGTGTTGGTTGTCCTTGAATATGCACTTTAAACTCAGTGACGTCTGTGGTGCCGTCTTCTTCAATAAAAGAATATGTTGCTAGCGCTGTACGACTTATCTTTTGATACACAACAGGACCTTTGTTTTGCATTTTAGTCTTAGCTGTAGTTTCTTGAGAAAAAGTAGTAGTAGCAAAGCAGATAGTCATACATAGAAAACTTAAAAAAGACTTCATAAAATATTTTTTTTTAAATAACGATTTATGAAGTCTATTTAGTATAACAGCTTAATAATGGCTAAATTCCTGCAACTTCCTTTATCTGAGCAATCATATCATTTGCTACAGTATCTGCTTTTTCTTGCGTTGCAGCTTCTGTATAAATACGTATAATAGGTTCTGTATTAGACTTACGTAAGTGAACCCAGTGATGTTCAAAATCTATTTTTACACCATCTATGGTAGAAATATCTTCGTTTGCATAGGTGGTAGCCATTTTTTCTAACAACATATCTACATCAAGATCTGGTGTAAGCTGTATTTTTTGTTTACTCATAAAATATGGAGGATAACAAGCTTTGAGTTCGCTCACCGAGATTTTAAGCTTTGCAAGATGTGTTAAAAACAAAGCAGTACCCACAAGGCTATCACGACCATAATGAGAAGCTGGATAAATAATACCTCCATTGCCTTCTCCACCTATAACAGCATTAACTGCTTTCATTTTTTCTACCACATTTACTTCACCCACAGCAGCAGCATAATATTCGCCTCCGTGTTTTCTTGTTATATCTCGCAATGCACGTGATGACGAAAGATTAGAAACCGTATTTCCTTTAGTTTCTCCCAGTACATAATCTGCACAAGCAACAAGTGTATACTCTTCTCCAAACATTTCTCCCTTGTCATCTATAAATGCAAGTCTGTCTACATCTGGATCTACAACAATTCCAAAATCTGCATTTTCATCAACGACCATTTTACAGATATCTCCTAAGTGTTCTTTTAAAGGCTCTGGGTTGTGCGGAAACTCTCCATTAGGAGTACAGTATAACTTTACAGGCTGCACACCTAACTCTTCAAGTAATCTTGGGATTGCAATACCTCCAGTAGAATTTACACCATCTACTACTACCTTAAATTTGGCAGCTTTAATTGCCTCTACATCCACAAGTTCTAATGCCAGTACTTCATCTATATGAATATCTATATAAGCATCATTTGAAGTTTTCTTACCCAGATCATCTACTTCGGCAAAGTCAAAATCTTCGTTATCTGCATATTGTAATATTTTTTCTCCTTCGGCTCCATTCAAAAATTCTCCTTTACTATTTAATAGTTTAAGTGCATTCCATTGTTTTGGGTTGTGAGATGCTGTAAGAATAATACCACCATCTGCGTGCTCTAAAGGCACTGCAACTTCTACTGTTGGAGTGGTAGAAAGACCTAGATCTATCACGTGTATTCCCATTCCAATCAAGGTGTTCATTACAAGTTCTTGTATCATCGCTCCAGAAATACGTGCGTCACGACCCACGACTACTCGGTAGGTTTCTTTGTTACGATCGTTTTTGAGCCAAGTTCCATAGGCTGCTGCAAATTTTACAGCATCTATGGGTGTGAGATTATCTCCAGTACGTCCTCCTATGGTTCCGCGTATTCCGGAGATAGATTTTATTAATGTCATAATGTATGTTTTACGCTTTCGCGAAAGCGTGATTAGTATCGTTAATTATTCTCCAAAAATACAGGTTTAATCGTTTAAAAGCACAAAAGTTGTCATTTACTAAAACAGCACAAATACCTATACTGTTATAAAAGGCATAAACATTTACAGATTCAAACACATATTATTAACTTCACAAAATGAATTTTTTAGCTCATATATATCTCACAGACAAGTTACCTTTAGAAACTATAGGTAATTTTATGGCAGATGGAATTAAAGGAAAAAAATACCTTAAATACGGAGATGAAATTCAAAAAGGAATTCTAATACACCGATGGATAGACAGTTATACAGATAGTCACCCCATTGTAAAACAAAGTACAAAGCGGCTTCACGCAAAATATGGTCATTATTCTGGCGTGATTGTAGATATCTTATATGATCATTTTTTGGCAAAAAACTGGTCACACTATCACGATACAAAACTAGAGGTATATATCGCACAGTTTTATGATTTATTAAAAGAACATTATGACCTACTCACACCACGAATACAAAAAATGATGGTACCTATGATGGAACAAAACTGGTTGTTGAGCTATGAAAGTCTTGAAGGAATAGAAACGGTACTTTATAATATGAATATACGCACAAAACGTCTCGTAGCAATGGATGAAGCCATTTTTGAGCTAAAAGAATATTATACAGCGTTTGAAGAAGAGTTTACCGCTTTTTTTGAGCAACTAGAAGCTTTTGTAAAAGAAAAGCTTGTGGAGATAAATGAGTCGTATCGATAATTACACACAAAATATACTTACTATAACTATGAAAAAAATAATCTCTCTATTAGCTTTTCTAGCCATAATCATAAGTTGTAAAACAGAACAACAACCAAGAGAGATCACTCGCGGGTTAATCACTCAAAAAGCAATGGTAGTTTCTGCGCGTGCAGAGGCTTCTCAAATAGGAAAAGATATAATGAAAAAAGGAGGTAATGCCTTTGATGCAATGGTCGCTACAGAAATGGCACTTGCGGTTGTATATCCTTATGCTGGTAATTTAGGTGGTGGTGGTTTTATGGTATATAGACTTGCAAATGGTGAAGTGGGTGCCTTAAATTATAGAGAAAAAGCTCCTGCTGCAGCGCATAAAGATATGTATCTAGATAGTCTAGGAAATGTGATTCCTAAACTTAGTACCGAAGGTGCAATGGCCGTGGGTATTCCTGGAACAGTTGCTGGTATTTTTGCGGCTCACGAAAAATTTGGCTCCTTACCTATTGAGCAATTACTACAACCCGTGGTAGATCTTGCAAAAAAGGGATATGTGGTTACAGAAAAACAAGCGGCTCGTTTTCATAAATACAGTTCGATATTTAGTGAAGTAAATGAAGATAGCACGATGCTGTATAGTCACGCTTTTGCAAAAGCAGAAACCGTAAAAAATCTATCTCTCGCCAAAACCCTTGAAAACATTATCGCCAATGGAAAATCTGAGTTTTATGGAGGTGAAACTGGACAAAAAATGGTAGATTATATACAATCTAAAGGCGGAATAATGACGATAGAAGATCTCAAAAATTATGAGGCAAAATGGCAAGTACCCGTTATATTTAATTATGATAATTTGCGTATTATTTCTATGAGTCCGCCATCTTCTGGAGGGGTTTGTATGGCACAAATACTAGAATCTATAGAACCTTATGATATCTCTCAATATGGTCACAATTCTGAAAAAACAATACAACTACTCACCGAAGCCGAACGCCGTGCGTATGCAGATCGTAGTTTTTATCTAGGAGATCCAGATTTTGTAGATGTCCCAACAGCAACATTAATATCTGAGGCATATAACAAAAATAGAATGAATACTTTTAATTGGGATCAAGCTACTGTATCTAGTGAGATGGAATATGGCGAGATACCTGGATATGAAAGTATGGAAACAACCCACTACTCTATTGTAGATCAGTTTGGAAATGCCATCGCAGTAACCACAACGCTTAACGGTGCTTATGGCTCTAAATTATATGTAGACGAGCTAGGCTTTTTCTTAAATAACGAAATGGATGATTTTTCTAGTAAGCCAGGTGTGCCAAATATGTTTGGACTTCTAGGCGCAGAGGCAAACGCTATTGCCCCTGGAAAACGTATGCTTTCTAGTATGACGCCTACATTAGTAGAAAAAGATGGTAAATTCTGGATGACGGTAGGAACACCTGGAGGGTCTACGATTATTACCTCTGTATTACAAACCATCTTAAATGTGCACGAGTTTGATATGGGAATGCAAGAAGCTGTAAACGCTCCACGTTTTCATCACCAGTGGTTACCAGATGTGGTAATGTTTGAACCAGATAGTTTTGACCAGCAACTTCTAAAAAGATTAGAAAACAAAGGGTATACTATTAATCAAGAAGATAGTCCTGTGATAGGAAAAGTAGACGGTATACTTGTACTCCCCGATGGATCTCTAGAAGGGGGTGCAGATAGACGTGGTGATGATACTGCTGTTGGGTTTTAATAAATTATACTTTTAAAAAGTGAATGTCAAATCATTAACAATATCCATTATAATTTTACTCATTATCACGAGTTGCTCCAACAATATTGGTCAATTAACTCCGATTAGATATGATTATGATCATTTAAAACTGACATTAAACTCGTCTTTATCTGATGCTATTAATGACCTTTGGAGATGGGATTATATGACATCTAATAACAGCTCTCCTGATACTATTGGGGTAGATCATTATATGAATATCTCACAAGAAACATTTTTATATGATGGTCAAAAAACGCAACCATTTCTAGGAATAACTACGTCTAATAATCGAATCACTGAATTTTCGGCAACAGTCATATTTAAGTTAGATGATACAGAAAAGAAGACTATTAATAGATTGCTAGACAGTTTAACTATGTTTGATATTTTAAAAGATACAAAAGCTAGAGAAGCAATTATCGAAAAGGGGGTTTTCTACAACACAACCAATACTGATGTTGAAGAAATGATTGAGTTAGAAATATCTCCTGAAGAATTTACTTTTGATAAAATCACCTATTCGATAAAGAATGAGTAATACTATAACCATCTCTTTGCTAATCTCTTATATTATATAGTAAAAACTAAAAATGAATATTAGAAAAACAACGTTTATTTTATATTTAGTTATAATGAATAATTTTGTCTTTGCACAAAGTATGAATGATACAATTTTTAAAAATGTAATATTAATACAAGAAAAAGATGTTGTGAAAAATAATAATGGCTATCTGATTGATGTTGTTTTTAATTATAAAGAAATGCCTGTGATTTTTAATAATTCAAAACTTTCAAAGCACCTTTTTGATAATCAATTATTTAAAAATAAACCATACATATTAATTGTACCAGACAGTAACTATTATGATGCCTTTAACAAAACTATTGATGAAGGAGAAAATTGCTGTGATATGCCACTTAATATAAATATATATCACCAAAGAAAGTATAATAATAATTTACTTGAAAGTGATAGTCTTACAATAACTGGAAATCAGCCAAAATTAGTTTTCAGTAAAAGCTTAAAAGATTTAAAATTAAATGATAATATCATATTTTATCATACAGAAAGTTTTGGTTCAGTTTGTTGTCCTAAAGATCCAAAAATAAAAATGAAAGAAAAATTAACTAGTTATATTACTTCTTTTGAAGAAAGAAATAATGTTAAACTAGGAGATATTTACAAAAAGGTAACAGGAAAAGAAGGTGAACATATTCTTTATTTTACATTATCAAATTTGAATAAAGAGCAAAAACTTATTTTTTTACAAGAAATAAGTTTTTGGCCATACACATATATAGACAGACTCCTCGAAGATATAGAGTATGATTCTCAAATTTTTATAGCTCGTTCAATAAAAAAAGATGACTTAAAATTAATGAGTGAATAATAAATTGTACTAACAGTTGTATGAAAAAGCGCAAGTCATAATTATATTAAAGACTTGGCATTTTGAAAAGTCATAAAATTCAAAAAGATGGCTTATATATTATCTGAAAAATTATTATTTATTTTCAGCACTACTTTTCATATAAGAGACGTTAAGCAATACATAACAAAACGTCTAATGCATTTTATAAATACAGCTAATTATCGCATATTTAAACCTCGAAAAAAGGTAATTATAATGAACAACAAAAAAATAGTAGCATATATAGATAAGGTATTAAATCAAATGCCTTCAGACTGGTTAAACCTAACAACTCATAGACTTGATATCTATGACGAAGCGCTAGCCAAAACGCAGTTTTTAGATCAATTTGAAATGTTATTTTCTAATGATAATGCAGATCTATCTTCACTTAAAGAATTACCTACTGCTTTTGATTATATAAGACTAGGACATCCTTTATCTTCTATATTAGAATGGTATCTTGCTAAGAAACTCACATTACTGCCTGAAGCAGTCATAAGCTTTTCTTCTCAATCAGTACCTGCATTATCTATACTTAGAAAAAATCTATTAGATAAAAAGAACACGCAGATTCTATATATTGGAGAGATCCCTGATATTTTTAATGGAGATATTCTTAGAGAAGTATACAATTATACCTTTGATTTAGTAAAGATTGATGATATAGCAAATATTCCTTCATTTGACGGAAGTACAATCTTTATATCTCAACAAGATATTATTCAAGATATAACGCTTCACGATACTATTGACTTTTACATCAGTATAAATGAGCAATACGGAAGTCTGTTAGTAGTAAACGGAGAACAAAACAACAGCTATATTTCAGAAATACAGCACGTACGTAGAAGAGAGACCATCGCGATGACTCCTATAAACTCGCTAGCTGTTTTAAAAAACATTGTAGGGCAATCTGTAGATGTTAAAAATAATACTAGAAGTCAACATAAGGCAAGTGTAATATCTTCTATCGCGACCATTACAGGAGCAGAAACTGATGCTTTAGTAGGATCTAGCGGACTCTCTATTCAATATGCGATTATGATGGGACTTGTGCAAGATGCTCTAGAACATCATAAAGGAAAAGATATAAAATTTGTAGTTCCTCCTAACTGTTATGGTGGTACAAATGACCAGGCAAGACGTGTGGCTGCCTGTATTAATAATGTAGAAGTAGTAGACTTACCTGTAGATGGAGGCAATGATATGGTACAAGGTATTGATACTGTTTTAGACCGCATTGCTCAAGAAGATGCAATCGCATATATCATTGCAGAAATACCTACAAACCCTAGAGTTGAAGTTCCAGATCTTATACAATTAAAAGAAGTACTAAGTAAAAGTCGAAAAACTATCACAGGTACAAACGCTATAGACCCTGTATTTATACTTGACCAAACCTTTTGTCCTAATGTTAATTTTCTAGGAGAAGGAGCAGTACTATCTTCTGTTAGAGCAATTTCATATGCCAGCGGATCAAAATTTCCAAGTGGTGGAAAATGCACAGCCGGATACTGTGTAGGAAATGAAAAAGCAACCTCGTTAATACATAAAGTAGAATCACATCTTTTACTATGTGATAATGAAGCTACAGACCTTCAATATCAGTATCTCGCAGAGCAATTGCCTTCTATGAATCAAAGAATTGCAGATGCTTATGTAAACACTCGTGAGTTTGTAAACTTTATTCAAGAAGTATTACCTGCCGCAAAAATCAATTTTGTATCAGAAGCTCTTGCAGAACAAGGCTTTACTCCTTCTGTATTTTCATTAGACCTTCCTACTAAAGGAAATACAGATCAAGAAAAAGAAGCTTATAAGAGAGTGTTAAATCACAAATTAATTGATTTAATGATTCAAAAGATACCGCTTGAGAGTAAATACTGTGTAAGCTATGGGCAATTAAAAGGTTGCTACTGGACAATTCCAGCAACTTCTACGCAAGGCACTACAAAAGAAGGTGATAAAGATTATATAGCTCGTGTAGCCTTATCCCCTTCTATGGATCTTGATCTTCATAAAAAAGTATTTACAGAGTTTGTAGATAGTGTATACATATAAAAGAATAACATTATTAATGTAAAAGTGCTTTTGACACACAAAAGTATACTCTTTCTATGTTATTATAAATATGGCACTCATTAATGTTTTTATTACAATGTCATTCTAGTATATCAATATTTTAGGACGAGATATTCAATTATTTCAAATTCAGAATATCAGTAGTTCGTTTAAGCTCATTTTCAAAAAATCCTTTAGTTATTTCTTTTTTATAATATGGAATGATCTCTTGTAAACGAGAAAGATTTTCATCTTTATCAATAAGCTCTGGAAAAGCTTTTTCAAGAACATCTAGCATAACTTTGGTGGCTGTAGAAGCTCCTGGTGAAGCACCTAGTAAACAAGTGATTTTACCATCTGCTCCAGAAACAATTTGGGTTCCAAATTCTAACTTCCCACCTTCAAACTCATCTCGTTTTATGGTTTGTACTCTTTGACCTGCAACTTGTATTTCCCAGTCTTCATTTTTTGCGTCTTTTACAAACTTTCTCAAATCGTCCATACGATCATCAAAACTCATTGTAACTTGATGAACAAGATACTTAGTAAGAGGCAAATTATGCCAAAAAGCACCTAACATTGAAGGAATATTTTTAAACGTTACACTTTTTAAAAGATCAAGATTAGATCCTTCTTTTAAAAACTTAGGACTAAAACCCGCAAAAGGCCCAAACATAAGTTGACGCTTTCCATCAATATAACGTGTGTCTAAATGTGGCGTGCTCATAGGTGGGTCATCAGGTCCTGCTTTACTATATACTTTTCCGTTATGTTGTGAGATGAGCTCTTCATTTTTACAAACAAGCCACTCCCCGCTTACAGGAAAACCACCAAAACCATCTTTCTCTTCTATCTCTACTGTTTCCAGTAGTAACAAAGCTCCACCTCCAGCACCTATAAAAATATGATCTGCTTCTATTTGATATTTTTCTTTAGACTTAAGATCTTTTACAATAGCGGTCCAGTTGCCATTCTCTAGTGGGTCAAGGTCTTCTACATCTTGATAAAACTTTACTGGTGTATTATACTCATTTTCTAATATTTTATATAATTGCTGGGTAAGTGTTCCATAATTAACCTCTGTGCCTCTTTCTATTCTTGAGGCTGCCATCACTTCACCTTCTTCACGCTCACGCATAATGAGCGGAAACCATTCTTTCATTTTAGAGATTTCCCTTGTAAAAGAAATTGTGTTAAACATATAATGCTCTTTAAAAGCTTCATATCGCTTTTCAAGGTAATCGGCATTCTTGATTCCTGTAACCCAGCTATGATGTGGCACTTTTTTTATAAACGACCCTGGATCTTTAATGAACTCTTTATCTACTAGATATGACCAAAACTGCTTTGAAATCTCAAATTGTTTACAAATCTCTAATGCTTTACTAATAGAAACAGAACCATCATCTTCTTCAGGGCAATAATTGAGCTCACATAATGCAGAGTGTCCAGTTCCTGCATTATTCCAAGCTGCAGAGCTTTCTTTAGCTACTGCTTCAAGACGTTCTAGAATAAGAATATTGAGGTCTGGCTTGATCATTTTTGCAAGTAATGCAAGATTTGCACTCATTATACCTCCACCTACACATATGAGATCATAATATTCCTTAGATGAGTTTTTTGTCATTATTAGCTTAATTTGTTTATAAAGATAATTTTTTTATTCTTTCAGACTCACTATACAACACAAATGTTACCGAATAAGCTAATAATAAAGCTATTTAGGGAAACAATAAATATGTTTCATTATATGTCTAAATAATCTATACATCTTAAATTATATATACCATTTATCAAGATTATATCTTGGGGTATTTTTTTGTGAACATCTATTTCTATTTTAAATATTTTGCCTTGATCTATGAACTATTTTTGGTGTCCTTAAAACAAAAATATATGAGCGCAACTTGGTACGAGTGTAAAGTAAAATATAGAAAATTTGATGAAGCATCTGGAACACAAAAGGTAAAAACAGAACCTTTTTTAGTAGATGCCGTATCTTATACTGAAGCAGAAAGTAGGATTACACAAGAAATGTCTAACTATATAAGTGATAGTGAAGAAATAAAAATTACCAATATTAAGGTAGCCAATTATGCTGACATTCATCCCTTTGAAAACTCAGACAGATGGTTTAAATCACGTGTATCACTTATTGCTTATGATGAAGAAAGCGGGAAAGAGCGCAAAACAAACCAATATCTTCTCGTACAAGCAAATGATGTAAAAGAAGCTTTTGAAAATACTGTAAGCACAATGAAAGATACAATGGGAGAATATACCATTCCTGCAATTTCAGAATCTCCTATAATGGATGTATTTCCATATTTTTCTGGAGAAGAAGAAGAGCTAGAAAAACTCGAAGAGTTTAATAGAATTAAAGGCTCTTCTCCTGTATCTAATGATGAAAATGAAGAACTTGCAATGGAAGATGCGCTTATTGCAGAAGCTTAATCACCTTGTATTTTAATCTTTTGATTAATCTCTAAACAATATAAAAACCCCCATTTATCATAAATAAATGGGGGTTTTTGTACCGATAATATTAAAAAAAATTATCTTTTTTTGTTTTTCTTAGAAGTACTTTTTTCTAAAGGAGGTGTATTTTTTAATATACGTTCTGCCATCAGTTTATCAATAAGTTCTTCTTTTGTTAAATGATGAAAAACAGTTTGCACTTTTTGTTTCAACTCTGGAGAGATGTCACGATTGGGCTTTGTTTTAAAGATTTTCTTTGCCCAAAGTACAGTGTTATTTTCTTCTAATTGTTGTTTATTTGCTTTCGCGAAAGCGGAAAAAGAAATTCCCAACTCGTGTTCAAACTCTGGAATTTCTTGAACTTCTTCTTCTTGTAATATTGTAAGTGCATATCCTGTTGCTCCTGCCCTAGCCGTACGGCCACTTCTATGCACATACATATCATAAAACTCAGGTAAATGATAATTTACTACATACTCAACCTCCTTTACATCAATACCACGCGCAGCAAGGTCTGTTGCCACAAGAATATCAATGTGACCTTCTCTAAACTGTCCCATTATACGATCACGTATCGCTTGCGATAAACTACCGTGTAATGCTCCAGATGAAAATTTATTAATGGCTAGATTTTTTGCTAATTTATTTACAGCAGCTTTTGTTTTACAAAAAATAATACCGCGTTGCCCCAATCTAGAGTTTAAAAAATGTGTCAATACATCTAACTTCTCAATAGGTTGAACCACTACATACTCGTGAGTGATTTTTTTACTACCTAGTGTCTCCATCTCTGCACTAATCTCTAGCGGATTTTTTCCTAAATAGTTCTGTATAATTTGTTTAACCGCTCCAGGCATTGTAGCAGAAAACAGAAATGTTCTCCTATTATTAGGCATTTCTTCTACGATTGTATCGAGACTTTCTTTAAGAGAAGTTACCATCTCATCTGCTTCATCAAGTACAAGATAATTAGCCTGTGTGATATTGATTGCCTTACGCTCTATGAGATCAATAAGACGTCCTGGAGTGGCTACTACAATTTGAGTGGGTTCTTTAAGACGTTCTATTTGTGTTTTGACAGGTACTCCTCCATAAACAACAGCACTTGTTACATCTGGTAGATGTACTGTAAAAGAGGCAATGTTAGACTGTATTTGTTGTCCTAACTCACGTGTAGGAACAAGTATAATAGCTTGCACAGTAGGATTAGTGCGATCAATCAATTGTAACAATGGAACTGCAAATGCTGCTGTTTTTCCTGTACCTGTTTGTGCTAATGCAACAACATCTTTTTTTGAAGTAAGCAATGGTGGTATTGCTAGTTGCTGCACACTTGTAGGTGTTACTATATCAAGTGTTTTTAATGCCTCTTGAATAGGTTCTATAACGCCTAAAGCTGTAAAAGTACCAGTCATAAATCAATGTTTAAATTAAAAGTAAAACTATAAGGCTATTTTAAACCTCTTGTAAGTGACGTTTTGACTTACGGTAAATATATTTAGGATAAATAGATCGTTTTGCAAAACGATTGAGGTTTCCTGCATTTATCATTTTTATATAAACAGGTTTTGTGACACCAAAATACTCATAGGTAGTCCCATCACTAAAAGTAACCTCAAGCAATAGTCCTTTATGCTGGTAATCTGCAATTGCAGATTTTGTAATTGTTTCTGTATATGCTTCTAGGTTTGCTGCTTTAGTCTCTGGCGCTATACTTACTAAAAAGTGATATCCATCAATAATACGACGACTTTGTATCTCTGCCTCTTCTTGTCTTGGATCTCCATTTTGAAATTTATCAGGGTGCCACTCCTTCACAAGATTACGATAACTTTTTTTAAGTTGTTTAAGATCAATCTCTTTTTCTACATTAAAGAGTTTCTTGTACTCAGTTATTCTTTTCATAATCAAGACTTTTTATAAGAGCGCGAAAGTACTCAATATTAATGATAATAATCACTTATATATCATAATCAATACACCCCATTTTAATCAATTGATTAAAATGGGGTGTATTGATTATTTTAGAAATTTAATTTTATAGTAGAATAGTCTCTTTATGATGCTCTACAAGACCATCAATAGGTCTTTTTAAAATCTTGCCTGGAGTGAGTCCATAGGAATCAAGTACTTCTTTTAATTCTTTTTGAAGATAAAAACCTATTGATCCTACAAAATGAATAGGAATTTCTTTTGCATCAGGAAACTGTAATACAACTTGATGTTCTATAAATTGAGACAATCCCTTTTTAATAAGTTCTTGACAATATGGCTCGTCTTTATTCTCTATAAGAAAACGAGCAAATGTTGCTAAGTATGTATTAGGGTTAGGATTTTTATAGAGGTGATTTTTTATGCTTTCTGAGCTTAAATCATAAGCATTCTCAAATTTTATAGATAAATCCTTAGGTATTTTATTAAACTTATAATCTCTTATTAGCTGTCCTCCAAAGTAATTTCCGCTAGCATCATCCATTAAGATGTATCCTAAAGAGATTACCTTTTGCTCTATAGACTCTCCATTATAATAACTACAGTTAGAACCAGTACCTAAAATACAAACGATACTTTTCTCTCCTTCTGTAGCAGTGGCATATAATGCAGCATATGTATCTTCTTTTACAACAATAGCTTGTGCCTCTGTAAATATTTCATAAAAAACCTCTTTTATAAGTTCACAAGGCTTTTTTACACCACATCCAGCTCCATAAAAATAAAGTTCTTTAACTTTTGATCTATGTTTAGATAGGTCAAAATTATTTACAATACGTTCTCTTATTATTTCTTGGGATAGTACTTGCGGATTTAGACCCAACGTTTGGGTCTGAAAGAGATGTTTACCATCATCAGAAAGTGCAATCCAATCTGTTTTGGTCGAGCCGCTGTCTACTATTAAAATCATACGTATATGTTGAAAGAAAAATAAATACTTTCATAAAAGTACAACAGAGATTCTTAGAATATCTGTTGTAACTTTCAGATTAATGCTTTTGAAAATTTTCGCTAAAGCGTTGCTAAATTATAGAGAGTTTACTTTCTCTGCCAGATCTACAAGTTTGTTAGAATATCCAAACTCGTTATCATACCAAGATATTAATTTAAAGAATCCTGGATTAAGCTCTATAGATGCGCCTGCATCAAAAATGCTAGTACGATCATCGCTTACAAAGTCTTGAGATACTACTCCTTCTTCTGTATATCCAAGGATACCTATCATAGTAGTCTCTGATGCTTTTTTGAAAGCAGCTTTTATTTCTTCTAGGCTTGTGCTTTTTGATGTGCGCACTGTAAGATCTACCACAGAAACATCTGCTGTAGGAACTCTAAATGCCATACCAGTAAGTTTACCATCTACTGCAGGAAAAACCTTTCCTACTGCTTTTGCTGCTCCTGTAGATGTAGGTATGATATTATTGAGTGCAGAACGACCTAAACGATAGTTCTTGCGGCTAGGTGCATCTACTACAAATTGTGTTGAAGTACCTGCGTGTATTGTAGTCATTAAGGCCTCTTCAAGTCCAAAGTTATCTTCTACTACTTTTGCAATAGGAGCTAGACAGTTTGTTGTACAAGAAGCATTTGAAACGATAGTATGACTTGATGTAAGAGTATCGTCATTTACTCCCATTACAAACATAGGTGCATCTTTAGATGGAGCAGATATAACTACTTTTTTTGCTCCTGCTTGTATGTGGTAATCTGCCGTTTCTAAAGTTGTAAAAATACCTGTACACTCTGCAACTACATCTACTCCTGCTGCATCCCATTTAAGATTTTTAGGATCGCGTTCTGCAGTAATACGTATTGTTTTTCCATCTACTACAAGATTTCCGTCTTTTACTTCTATTGTTCCATCAAAACGACCGTGTACAGAATCATATTTTAATAGGTAAGCAAGGTGCTCAACATCAAGTAAATCATTAATAGCTACAACATCTACATTATCACGTTTTACAGTTGCTCTAAAAACGATACGTCCAATACGTCCAAAACCGTTAATTCCTAATTTCAAATTTGCCATTTTTTTGTTTATGGTTATGTGGTCATTATCTCTGACACACGAATTAATTCTTTGTTTATTTTACTTTTACCTTTTATCGCTTCTTTTAGAGGAGTGAGTTCCATTTTATCGTGTATACTTCCTACCATAAAATTACTTTCTCCTGCTAAGAGGGACTCTACCGCCTTCACTCCCATTCTACTTGCAAGAACTCTATCGTAACAAGTAGGAGATCCTCCTCGTTGCATATGCCCCAGAACTGATACTCTTACATCATATTCATCAAGGTTTTCGTCTACATAATCTTTAAGTTCAAAAACAGATTTACCTATTTTATCACCTTCTGCAACGACTACAATACTAGATGATTTTCCACTTTTTTTCGAACGTTCTAGTGATTCTACTAGACGCTCTATACCCATATCTTCTTCTGGTATAAGTATTTCTTCTGCTCCCGCACCTACTCCTGCATTAAGAGCAATATGCCCTACATCACGACCCATTACTTCTACAAAGAATAATCTATCGTGAGAGTGTGCTGTATCTCGTATTTTATCTATAGCCTCTACAGCTGTATTTAGTGCTGTATCATAACCTAATGTGCGATCTGTACCACTTATATCATTATCGATAGTACCTGGAATACCTATCACAGGAAAATTAAATTCTAAATTAAAATGCAATGCTCCTGTAAAAGAACCATCTCCTCCTATCACAACAAGTGCATCTACTCCTTCTTTTACTAGTTGTTTATGTGCTAATGCTCTTCCTTCTGGTGTTCTAAAACGAGCACAACGTGCAGATTTTAAAAAGGTTCCTCCTTTATTAATTATACCTCGAACACTTCTAGCATCTAACTCAATAAAAGCACCTTCTATCATTCCTTCATAACCACGATAGATTCCTAAACAACTTATATTATGATATGCGCAAGTTCTTACTACAGATCTAACTGCTGCATTCATACCTGGAGCATCTCCTCCAGAAGTCATCACTGCTATTTTACTAATTTTTTTACTCATATTATAACAAATAAAGAATAAATTTAAGAAACTATCACTACTTCTTTATAGGAATTATTAGCTTTTTTGAATGATTCTGAATTTCAAACGTTTTCGGTTGAAAAGTTTTTGTTTTAATAGTAAAATTATTGTTTAAATGTGAAGTTGTTAATCTTTCTATCAATGAATAATATGTCTTTTATATGCTTTCGCGAAAGCGTTATTTTAATTATCTAAAATGTAAGAATACATCAACTATTTTTTCTTATTGAACTGAACACCATCGGGTCCAATTTTAGGAACATCATATTCTCCTTTTGCTTGTTGTACTACTTCTTTTACTTTTCCTTTAAATATTTTATTAAGAAGTTCTTTAAAGGTGTTAAAATCTACTGCATATGAGAGTCCTACTCCTTGTGTGTATCCTTCTGTCTCTCCTATAAATTGAATATCTGTTTGTCTATTAAAAACTTTGGCTCTTAGAGTTCCATCTTCATTTAATAAGAAATCTACCTCTACATCTCCTACAATGACACTCTCACTAACACCTCCTGTAGGAACACCTACTTTACCGTTAATTATTATTCGTTTGGAAATTTGTGTAGAGAGTGTAAAACCTACTCTTCCAGCAGATTGAACATCTGCTGTAGGATCTCTCTCTGCTTGTACTAAGTCTACTCCCACATCAAAAATACTGTCATCATCATTAAAGAGTATGCCTGAAAGAATACTGGAGGTAGTCTCTAGTAAGTTATTTACCGCAGCAGCTGCAGTATTTACTCTAGCAGTACTTAAAAAGGCTCCTTGTGATACAAGGGATATTGCATTGAGCTCTCTTGTATTACGATCTTGTAGTAAAAATTCTAATTCTGATGTCACGGTACTTCCAGATCCAGGAAACTCTATTTCAAATTCTATATTAGGTTTAAGAAGTTGTCCTGTTACATTTATAATTACATTGACAGGGATTTTTCTATTAACAGTAGAGGTTTCTAGCAATGTCGAAGGATTTGCTTGTGTTCTATACACTGCACTTACGTCTAATAGGGCTTTTGTGGGATCGCCATCCCAACGTATATTTCCATCTTGTTGTACAATAAAGTCTTTAACTACAAAGCCTCCATATCTAAAATTATATACACCTTGGGTAGCAATAAAGTCTCCTGTCATCACAAACTTACCGTTAGTATCCAGTTCGATAAGAAGTGTCCCTACTCCTCTCCCTATAAGTGTACTGCCACTTTCTTTATCTACTACTACTTCTACCTCTGCATCTGGATCAATATCAAGATCAAAGTTTACAGAAAGTCCTTTAATTGCTTCTGTGATAATTTGTTCTCCATTAATCTTTGCTTGTTTTTCTTCAGGACTTAAAAATTTAATATAAGAACTATCTCCCAAAGATTCTGAATCATCTATAGGGATTTTAAAAACTGTACCACTAGCTGTCTCACCAAAAACATCTATAACAAGCTCGTCTGTAGCTCCTTTTATAAATGCCTCACCTTCTAGGTATGCAGTTCCATAATACAAAGACTCTAGATCTTCTTCTGTATCTAACACTAATAATCTATCTGATCCTATATTAAGATCAAGCTCCCAATCACCAAATGATGTGTGTCTTATATTGCCGTTAAGGGTACCTCTTGTTAAATGAGCGACATCTTGTAGTTGTATATCATTGAGTTTAAATTCTTGTTTATCTAATTTAACATCTGTTAATCCTATAAAATCATAATCTACATTAAGATATGGAATATGTAAGCCGCCATTTTCTAATACTAATTCTCCATTGATGTCCGGATTATGGTAATCTCCAACGATCTTTGCTGTACCGCTTGCAAAGCCTCTTATACGATCTATTACTTCTCTTCCCATAGCGTTAAATGGGCTTACATCAAAATCTTGCAAGACTACATCTAAATCTATAAATGGTGTTTTTGAAGAAGCATTAATAGATCCTTTTGCTGTTAATGATTTTATATTATCATTTACAAGTTGAGATTCTATTTGATAATTAGTTAAGCTAGCATTAGCTTTTACACCTAAATCTAAATCTCCAAGAATTTTTTCATTAATTTCAAAATTATCTATCAGTATAGAAGATACTGGGAAGTAGTCTTTGTTTTTTTGAAGCACTTCTAATGATCCATTTATTCTCCCTCCCAATTTAAGGGTTTCTATATCTGGAGTTACCTTGGCGAGGTCTACATTATTAAACCTAGCTGTAACATCTTTTGAAGTGCTGTCTCTTAGAAAACCTCCAATATTAATATACTCATCTTTATGACTTAAGCTTATGTTTTGAATATCAATATCTCTTAAGTTATTATCAAAAACAATATTATTTTTCTTGTCATCATTTTCATTGAGATACCAAGGTATTTCTTTAAAAACAATCTCAGACTTTTTAAACCCTAAAACAGATTTACCTTCTTCATTAATGGTATGATAAAGAGATAGGTCATATGAATCATCATTACGGCTACCACCCATAAATTCTGACCTCATAAACAAAGTATCTTTCAGCGTTACATTAATGAGGTTAAAATCTGAAACAGCATAGAAACCTGCATTTATACTATCTGCAGCTACATACGTATTAAATAATGGATTTTTATTATCTACCCTCACTTCTATAGTTTGTGCCATATACCCAAAAGCATCTATTTGAGGAGATTTAAAGGTTAGTTTAAATTCAGAATCATTTGATACTACACTTCCTTTAATAAAAGTTTTAGGTTCAAACTTTATTTCTGGAACAAAAATTTCTACAATTTTATTAAAGATGGTAAATTCAAAATTTACAAATTGGTCTTCTGTTATAATTTCAGGCTTATAATTTGTATAAAGACTCCCTATTGCATTTTTAAACAAAGGGACAATCTCTCTAAACTTAAAAACACCACTTATCTCACCATCTACAATGTCTGTAGAGTTTATATTAATTGTTCGTACTCTATCTTCATCAAAAACTGAAGTAACATCAAAATTTTTAAAAAAATAAGTATTGTTTTCATTCTCATAGCTTGTATCCTCAAAAGCTATCCTTCCTGAGATATCTTCTATATTAGAACCTTTCATATCCATTACCACATTACCTTTTAAAATGGCTGTGGTATCTTTTACAAAATTGAGTGCAGATAAATTTGCATAATCTATCTGTGCTTCTAGGTCATAATTATTTACAGATTGTGACACATTAATAAAACCATTGAGGGTTCCTTTTATATTAGAATCTTCAAAAATGATTTCGCCGTCAAAAATAGGTGCATTTAAATTACCAAAAACAGTAATATCTTTATACTGGTATCCATTATAATATAGTTTTACAACCGAACCAGAAAGTTGAGTCTTTAACGATTTTTCTGAAAGCCCTTTACCATCTAGATCGACATTTAAACTTACAACACCCATCTTTTTTGTATTTAAAAAAGATCCTAAATTAAAATTATCAACTTCTATATTACCTTCATATTTTGCCTCTTTTGTATTTTGGAAATTACTTAACACAACAGCTGGCCTTACTATTCCTAGTTGTGTATGTACCGATCCGTCTACAGTGATAACATCACTACTTATGGCTGCACTTCCTCTATAGGTCATTGTACCTAATTTTGTAATTTCCTTAGGTAGTGAACTTACTACTTCAGGTAATAGTTTTTTAAAATCAAAGTATGAAGTAGAAAGATTTGAAAATCGACCATTAATTTCAAAATCTTGTCCCTTTACTATATTTTTAAACTGTACATCCCCTTTAATGGTAGATCTATCAATTCCTTTTAGTGATAAATCTGGTACTCTAAAATCATTTAAAACACCTGTAATGGTTCCTGTAAGATGTAAAGGGATATTTGGAGCTATCTTGTTATAAAATGGTATAATATCATTAGTAGATATTTCCGCTTTCGCGAAAGCGGCCTCAATTGCAACTAAATTTGTAAAATCATTCATCGCTTCATCTGAAGTATCTAACTTAATAGAGCCTTCTAATGAAGAATAGTTTGTAGTTGCAGCAAAGTCTGATAACGTTATAAGACTTGGATCATAATGAAAGGTTCCAGAGAGGCTACTCAATTGATAACCACGAGCGGCATCAAAAGAAAGTGACTCTATTTGCGTTTGTAGCGTTTCATTTTTAAGATGAAAATTGTCTAGGTTAGCATTTAGGTTTTTATAATTTATAACTTCTGGATGCTCTATATTATGATCTATATAATATAAGTGCCCTCTATTAATTTGAATATTATCAGAGGATAGTATAAAATCCTTAGTACGAGGTTTTCCTGTAGCAAACTTTGATGAAAAAACAGAAATATTTAATTTAGAATCTCCTTTATGCTTTTTAAGGAATAAATTTGCATCGTCTAGTGTAACATCTCCCAGATTCATATTGCCATCAATAGCATTTTTAAAGCTAAACACACTAGTTGCTAGTGACTTTACATAGATCATTGTGTCTTGTTTATGATCTCTTAAAAGGATGTCCTTTGCTATGACATCCCCATTCCATTTAAGTCCTACTTTATCAATAGTAATATCTGTATCGTATGTATCATTTATACGATTTGTAATTTTTTGAGCTACACGTGTTTGTACACTAGGAATTGAAAATACAATAAGTAACAACCCGAAAAGTATCAGTAACACTAATAACGTGCGTAGTACTATTTTTTTTACTGTATTGATAGGGCTTTATGTTTTAACTTTGCTAGCATATACAATAGTTATGCCTTATGAGTATTGATTCAAATAAATGTTATATTCTCGCTATAGAATCATCTTGTGACGATACATCTGCAGCTGTTTTAGAGAACGACAAGGTACTCTCAAATGTTGTTGCAAATCAAGCAATACATCAAGAATATGGGGGTGTTGTTCCAGAACTAGCTTCTCGAGCTCATCAACAAAACATTGTTCCTGTTGTTACGGCTGCTTTACGCAAGGCAAATATCGATAAAAAACAACTAAGTGCCATCGCTTTTACAAGTGGCCCTGGACTCTTAGGCTCTTTACTTGTAGGCACCTCATTTTCAAAGTCTATGGCAATGGGATTAGATATTCCTCTTATAGATATAAATCATATGCAAGCGCATATACTTGCGCACTTTATAGATGAAGAAGGATATGAAAAACCTAGCTTTCCTTTTTTAGGAATTACAATCTCTGGTGGTCACACACAAATTGTACGTGTAGATAATTATTTTATAATGAACGTTATAGGAGAAACTATAGATGACGCGGTAGGTGAAGCCTTTGATAAAAGTGCAAAACTATTAGGACTTCCATATCCTGGAGGGCCTTTGATAGATAAAAATGCACAATCTGGAGATCCTAGAGCTTTTCCCTTTACAATACCTAATGTTTCTGAGCTCAACTTTAGTTTTAGTGGCTTAAAAACACAAATTATGTATTTTATACAGAAGCAAAAAGCGGCAAACCCCAATTTTATTGAAGAACACTGTAATGATGTTTGTGCCTCTATACAATATACCATTGTAAAAATCTTGATGAACAAAATTAAAAAAGCGGTAAAACAAACAGGAATTACTCAAATCGCTATAGGTGGAGGTGTATCTGCAAATAGCGATATACGAAAAGCACTACAAGATGCAGAAAAGCAATATGGATGGAAAACATATTTACCAAAATTTGAATACACTACCGATAATGCTGCTATGATAGGCATTGTAGGTTATTTAAAGTATAAAGAGCTGAAAGATAAAAAAGGATATAAAGAAACTGGTATAAGTGCTCAATCTAAACTAAAAATTTAAGTATGCAACTTTTTTATAGCAATGCACTTACCACAGAAAGCACAAACTATATTTTGTCAAAAGATGAAAGTAAACACGTAATACGTGTATTACGAAAATCTCAAGGAGATACTATACATCTAACTAACGGAAAAGGACATTTATTTAAAGCTGAAATAGTAATACCAAATCCTAATAAATGTAAATTACGCATTACCTCTAACTCCTATCAAGAACCTAGATTATACAAACTGCATCTTGCAGTAGCTCCCACAAAACTAAATGATCGTTTTGAGTGGTTTCTTGAAAAAGCAACAGAGATAGGTGTTACAGAAATCACACCTTTATTATGTGATCACAACGAACGTAAAGTGATAAAAGAAGAACGATTTTTAAAAATCATTCAGAGTGCTATGAAGCAATCTTTACACTATCATTTACCTAAGCTCAATGCTCTTACATCTTTTAAAGATTTTATTGCTCAAACTGAAGTATCAAACACTTTTATTGCGCATTGTGAAGAAACACATAAAAAATCTCTAAAAGAGTGTATACAACGACAACAAAAATATACTATTCTCATAGGGCCAGAAGGAGATTTTTCTACTTCAGAAATTGAGCTTGCATTAACATCTGGAATTACTCCTGTAACATTAGGAAACAGTAGATTACGAACAGAAACAGCTGCTATAGTAGCGTGTCATAGTGTTGCTTTTATCAATGAATAATCATACATTTTTTTTGAAAATACTTTCATTTTTTTTGACTGTTCTCCCCTATTAAAAATCTATTATAAATTATCTTTATAGTATTAAAAAACTAACTTATGATGGTCTCAGAGGTTTTACAGCAGTTTTATAGAGATAATGGTATTCCAGAAAATGGAGGAAGTGATCAAGATACTTTTGTAATGAAAGCTTTTGGTCTCAGCATAAAACTTCCTAATCCGTCATTTAGAAAAAAAGCTATTCACGTACACGACTTACAGCACATCATTAACGATTGTGATATTAGCTGGAAGGGAGAAGGTTTTATTGCTGGATGGGAAATAGCAACAGGTTTATGGAAACATTTTCCGCTTAGTTTTATAAGTCTTTGGGCAATGGGTTATAGTCTATGGATATATCCAAAATCTGTATACAAAGGCTTTAAACAAGGAATAAATAGTATAGGAGTTATAGATCTAAACTATACAAAAGATCAATTTTTAAAAATGCCTTTTACAACACTTCTTACACTCACTACAAAACCAGAAAAAAGAAAAATGAGAATGAAAGAATGGAGTATATTCATTTTCTGGTGTATCTTTAGTCAAGCTATATTTATAGGACCATTGATAGGTGGTCTATTATTTTTCCTTTACTTGTTTTTATAAATAGAAAGCTTTGTTTGGTGACTACTTTATTGATTAACTATATCATTTTCTATGGTGTTGCTTATTACGCTTTCGCAAAAGTGTAAAAAAACAATCACAACTGTAACAAATTAAATAATCTGTGATCATTATTATGACAGTATGAAATCCATTTTGTCTTAATACAAATTATATCATCAATCACAGTATTATGAAAACAATCAACTACCTGGTTATTATTCTATGCATTTGCTTTTCTTGTAAAAAACCTACCTCATCTGATAATAAGGATGATATCTCAAAAACACCTCAACTCTCTAGTATAGATACTTTCTTTCCTGAAGAAAAAACGAAAGTTCTTGTTGTAGGTACTTTTCACTTTAACTATCCAGGTCTTGACACTCATAAAATAGATGAGACTAATAAAATAGATGTTTTAAAAGAACCAAAAAAATCTGAAGTCACAGAACTTGTAAATTATATAAAGCGTTTTAAGCCTACTAAAATTGCCATTGAAGCACTAGAAGGATATGGTTGGAATACTAAATATAAAGAATATCAAAATGGCGAGCATAGACAAAAAAGAGATGAACGTTTCCAACTTGCAATGCGCATCGCAATGGATTTACAACTAGACACATTATACCCCATAGATGCTAGAACACTTTCTAATGATTTGTGGAAAAGTGATTCATTATTTTATGATTCACTTACATCAAAAATAGATTGGGAAGTAAAAGACCCATATTGGGATAAGGCGGTAAAATATTTAGATAATAACGAAAAAGAAATTAGTAATGTAAAACTACTAGATTATTTTAAAGATATGAATAGTAGAAAAAATCATAATTTTAATTATGGATTATACCTCACAGGTAACTTCTCTACTGGCAGATATCAAGGAGCAGATCACCTTTCGATGTGGTGGTATAATCGCAATGCTCGTATTTTTTCAAATATCATAAAGATAAAACCTTCTAAAGAAGATCGAGTTCTAGTTATTATGGGTAATGGTCACGCCGCTTTATTACGACAATTTATTGAAGCGTCGCCTCAGTTTGAATTTATAGAGTTTGATAGTTTATAAAACAAAGATGCTCGACTTAAAAAGTTGAGCATCTTTGTTTTCTTAATAAAGTTATAGATTATAATCTATACCCAATACTAAAAGTAAAGTATTGATTTGTTCCAGTTCCATTAACCAAGAAATTATCTTCATTTGCAATAGTCCCAGATGTAGAAATATCATCTGTATCTACAAAAGGAAGTGATACCGCACTATCGTCCTCAAATACTTCAAGGAAACCTTTAGTAAATCTCGCTTCTAAGAATAGATTATCTGTAATAAAATATCCGACCGATCCAAATGCAGAAAAGTCAAATGATGTAAAATCATCAGTTTGCTCAAAGAAAGAAATTTTAACACCTATTTGAGGACCAGCCATTACATATAACCTACTAAGGTTAATACGAAGTCCCATTGGTAACTGTAGATTATCATAACGTACTCCTTCAAATTTATTTCCTTGAGAAGAAAATACTAACTCGGGCTGAAAACTTATTTTATTGTTAAGTTCAAATTCTGCTGTAAAAGCTGCACTAAATCCTAGTCTACCTTGGTCTACCGAATTAAAAGCATTTATAGGAGTTTCTCCTGCGATGTTTGCAACATCAAAGTCTAACGAGCTTATTTGACTATAGTTTACTCCTAATTTAAAACCAAAACGGGTTCCTTGACTATATAATTGAGAGCTACAAACGCATATAAAAAATAGTAGGAAAATTGATAATTTTTTTTTCATTCTGAATTGTAATAATAGTTATACTTAAAAATTAAATTTACATAGGGATTATTTAAAAAATAAAAGTCTATTTATCGCGCAAATATACAGCTATAATTTAATTATGTAATAATTTTCTTACTTATCATATAGACTTTTTATAATTCCATCGGAGAGTCCTATCTTAGGAACTATAATTTGTTTTGCATTTGAACACTTTGTTGCTAGTAAATAAATACGTAATGCAGGTATAATTACATCTGCCCTATCTGGGTTAAGAGAAAGTTTTAAAATACGTTCTTCATAGCTCATATCACTAAGCTCACTATACAATTGAGATAAATATAAATATGATAATGTCTTTCCTGGTTTTTTAGAACTCAATTTAAATACCTTATTAATATTACCTCCAGAACCTATTAAATCAATATACTTAAAATCCTTTGTTTGTTCTATAATCCATTTTTTAAATACTTCCCAATCGTTTTCTGAAACTAAATCGTTAAGTAAACGTACCGTTCCTATTTTAAACGATTTAGAAGCTATTACTTTGCCTTTATTATAAATGGTTAACTCTGTACTACCACCTCCTACATCAACATATATATAAGTTCTATCTTCTTTAATAAAACTCTGTAGGTCTGTCTTGGCAATAATAGCTGCTTCCTCTTCGCCATCTATAATATCTATTTGAATACCTGTTTGCTTTTTTATTGCTTTTGCAAAAGCATAACCATTACTAGCATCTCTCATCGCACTTGTAGCACAGGCTCGATAACACTCTACTTGATGTGCCTTCATAAGAAGTTTAAATGCTAGAATTGCATCTAACATACGTTGTTTATTTTTTGAAGAGATTTCTCCCTTCAAAAAAACATCTTCTCCCAATCTTATAGGAACCCTTACTAATGCATTTTTTTTAAAAAGTGTAGGATTACCTGGAGTCTCTATAATATTAGATATAAGAAGGCGTATGGCATTAGACCCAATATCTATAGCGGCATATTTTTTTATGGTGAGCATTAATTATTTATTGAGTTTCTTTACGTAATAATTATATGCTTCAAATTGCGATCTTATAAATGGCATATCATCTTTTTTATAGCGATTATCCATTTCCTTATTTAGAATTCGTGCTTTTACATTATCGTTCCAAGAGATCATATGAGTGTCTATAATTTCTTTTTTTACATCTGTATCATAAATAGGGACCGATACTTCTACCCTATTATCAAGATTACGTGTCATCCAGTCTGATGACGATAAGTATACTTTTTCAGTTCCTTCTTCTCCAAAAATATACACTCTAGGATGCTCTAAAAATTTATCGATTACACTAATCACCTCTATGTTTTCACTTAGCCCTGATACACCAGGTATTAAGCAACATATTCCTCTAACAATCATCTGAATCTTTACGCCTGCTGCACTTGCTTCATATAATTTATCAATGATCTCATAATTTGAGATACTGTTGAGTTTTAGACGTATAAAACCATTTCCTCCATTTTGAGCAATTTCCATTTGCTCTGCAATAAGTTCATACATTCTTGTACGAGAATAGTGTGGAGATACAATGAGGTGTTTATACTTATTTACTATATAGTTAGTGTCAAAGAAATTAAATAATTTATTTAAATCTTTAAGAATCTCTTTATTAGATGTAAAGAGTGTATAGTCTGTATAAATACGAGCTGTTGCGTGATTAAAATTACCTGTACTTATAAACCCATATCGCTTTATCTTTTCTCCTTCTTGACGCTCTATTACACATACTTTACTATGCACTTTTAATCCAGGGACACCAAAGATCATACGTACGCCTTCATTTTGCATTTTCTTTGCATAGCGCATATTAGACTCCTCATCAAAACGTGCTCGCAATTCTATCTGTACAGTAACTTCTTTACCATTTTGTGCCGCATTAATGAGCGCACTTGCAATACTTGAAATTTTTGCAAGACGATAAATAGTAATTTTTATAGATTTTACTTTAGGATCTAACGCTGCTTCTCTTAAAAATTTAATGGTATATGAAAAACTTTGGTAGGGAGTATATTGAAGAAAATCGCGTTTTGCTACTGTCATTAGTATACTATCTTCTAGAGGAACTCCAGGTATTTCCAAAGGTTTTACTCTTTCATAATACAGCTCCTTACGACCTAGAGATGGAAAATCCATATAGTCTTTTCGATTGTGATACTTACCACCTGGAATAATACTATCGATACGTTCTATTCCTAATTTTTTAAGTAAAAATTGTAATGTAGATTGCTCTATTGTTTTATCATATACAAAGCGTACTGGTTCTCCGTCTTCTCGTCCTTTAACACTGCGAGTGAGCTTTTCAAGAAAACTCTTTCCTAAATCAGATTCTATATCTAACTCTGCATCACGAGTTATTTTTATCATATGCGAGGTAATACTCGAATAATCAAAAATATTAAATATGGTATCTAGATTATATCTTATAATATCATCTAAAATCATTATATAATCTTTACCATCTACTTTAGGTAATACCACAAAACGATCTACGGTACTTGGTATTTCTAACAATGCATATAATGGCTTGTCACCTTCTTTAAGAACCATTTTTACCATTAAATAGGCATCAAGATCCTGTATACGTGGTAATTCTACATCTTCTCGTAAGATAATAGTTTCTATGGCTAGCGCTACTTTTTCGGTAAAAAACTCTTTTATAAAATCTTTATGTTCTTTTAATGAAATTGTATTTTCATCTACTCTATAAATATTTTCGTTCTCTAACTTTTTATAAATATCATCTAGTATCTCCAGGCTTACAGCTTGCTGTTCTATAACAATCTCTGTGATTTTCTCAAGTAACACTTGTGCCGAATAGACTCCTAACGCTTTTCTTCCTCTTTTACCTGCATCTACAATACGACGTACTGTTGCATAACGCACTCTAAAAAATTCGTCCAGATTATTAGAAAAAATCCCTAAAAACCTAAACCGTTCTATGAGCGGCACACTCTCATCTGCTGCTTCTTGAAGAACTCTAGCGTTAAATTGCAACCAGCTTAATTCACGGTTTATATATCTTTTTTCGTCTGTATCTGTCATTATCTTAATTCTTTTGGGGAGATTGTATATAAAGTCTGACCTAATGAAAGATCACTCCATTTATCTATATCAAAGGCGATGGCGGTAAATGCAGCTGTAGCTACATTATCTATTTGTTTATCTCCATACGCATTAACAAAATTAGTCATCGCGTTGTTATGACCAAAAACCATCAAGCAACTAATAGCATTGTCACAGGCCTGTATTACTTTTACAAGATCCTGACCAGCAAAGTCATATAATGTATGATCTAGTACAATGTCTTTCTCAGGAATGTTATATGCCTGCGCAAAAAATAATGCTGTTGTCTTTGCTCTCAGTGCGTCACTACTTAACAACAATTCTGGTTTGTCCATCTTTTCTGCTATATGCGCAGCCACTATAGGAGCCTCTTTAAGGCCTCTTTCATTAAGTGGTCTCTCGTGATCTATCACATCAAATTCCCAGCTAGATTTTGCGTGTCTTACTAAATAAACTGTTTTCATAATCAAGGAGCTAATCGTTCTTTAATCCATTTATTATTTTCTAAGCGATATTGTATCCTATCGTGCAATCTACTTGGTCTTCCTTGCCAGAACTCTATAGAAACAGGCTTTACAATATAACCTCCCCAATGTGATGGGCGTGGTACAGCCTTGTGTTCGTATTTCGCTTTAAGCGAAACCATCTTTTCTTCCAAAACACTTCTGTCTTTTATCACTGTACTTTGATCTGACACTAAAGCGCCTAACTGACTTGACTTGGGACGTGCATTAAAATAGGTGTCAGATCTATCTGTAGTTACTTTAGATATGATTCCCTTGATAATTACTTGTCTTTCTAAATTAGGCCAGAAAAATGAGATCCCCACTTGATTGTGATGGGAAATACTTACTCCTTTTTCACTATTATAATTTGTATAAAAAACAAAGCCTTCTTGATCATATTCTTTAAGTAATACTATTCTAGATTTTACAAAACCATCTGTTCCCAATGTAGCAACTGTCATCGCATTAGGTTCTTGTACTCCTCCCGCATCTTCAACTTCTTTAAACCAAGAAGCAAATTGCACCATAGGATCTTGAGCTGTTGTCTCCAGCAAAAGTTCTCCTTTTTCGTATGATTCTCTATAATTATGTAAGTCTCTATTCATCAAAGCTAAGATACAAATAGCGTGATGAAGATAAAAGCTAGAATTACTAAGACTATATGTTAATAATTAACATTTTATGATATTGTTATAACCGCTTTCGCGAAAGCGGGCAAAGAAATAGAAAATAAAAGCTTCTTTTTACTTCTTTAAAAACCCTTTTTTAATGAGCATTTTACGCACTTTATCATTGTGTTTTCTTATACGGGTAAATTCTTCATAATCCATATCGTCATCTTCAATGGCTTGTGCCCCAAACTGTCCTTCAAAATTATCTAACATCTCTGTTCGATTTGTCGTGATATTATATCTTCTATGTTCTGTATACCCATCTGCATTTAAAAAATACTCACAGATATATTGATCTTCTATCACAAAAATTTTAAAAGCAATACTAATACTATCCTTTACCGAGTTAGATCCATAGGTTTTATGTACTTTTTTGAGCTTTACGTCTGGATTTACAAGAAATAAATTGCGAGGTATTAGTATATCAAAATGCTCTTGCAACCTTGCTAGTATGGGTTTTGCTATTTTTTTTTCTTCCTCCATTGGTTATTCTTTTTAAAAGACAAATGTTTTACCGTCTTCTGCAATATCAACATTTTTAAAATAAGGAGCTGCCTCTTTAATAAAAAGACTCAAATCTCCATATCTTGTAGAAAAATGTCCCAAAATAAGATGCTCTACTGCTGCTTTTGAAGCAATTTGTGCTGCTTGGGCAGCAGTGCTATGTCCTGTAGGTTTACAAAGATGCGCGTGAGACTCTAAAAAAGTACTTTCGTGATATAATACTGTCACGCCCTTTATTTGTGGTATTATAGATTCTTTATATCTGGTATCACTACAAAAAGCATAGCTCTTTGCTGGAGCAGGGTCAAAAGTAATCTCACTATTTTTTATAACAGTTCCATTATCTAAAGTGACATCTCCTCCTTGTTTAATCTTAGAGTAATATACCTTATCTATCTCTAGATTGAGACAAGTGTTTATGTCTAGTTTACGTTCTCCTATTTTTTCTTGAAAAAGAAACCCATTTGCATATATACGGTGTTTAAGAGGTATCGTTGTTACTGTTAATTTATCATTCTCAAAAATGACAGTAGGCGTTTTACTATCAAGCTCAGAAAAATGTAACGGATAGCTTGTATAGGTTTCTGTTAGTTTTAATTGTAATAAAACAATCTCTTTAATACCTACTGGGCCATAAATGGTAAGAGGTTTTGTACGTTTTAATAAACTAAAGGTATTTATTACTCCCATTAACCCAAAGAAATGATCTCCGTGTAAATGCGATATAAAAATATGGTGAATGCTAGAAAACTTAATTTTATTGCGCCTTAAGGCTACTTGAGTTCCTTCGCCACAGTCTATGAGAAATAAATGATTTCTTATATTGAGTACCTGAGAAGTTGTGTTTTTATAGGCTCCAGGAGCTCCGGCATAACAACCTAAAATAGTAAGATGCAATTGATGTGTAGACATAGCGTGAGTTTTAAAAACTTAAATCACGTTCTATCTCTTCCATACTTATGATATCTTCTGCCTCTTGTAGTGTGGGTACGACAATGATCTCATCAGGAATAAGGTCATAATCAATACCTGTATTTACAATCACAAATGATTTGCTAGCGGCACGTTGATCATTTGAAATTTTTAAAAATGATAGTAATTCTTCTAAGGTAAGCTTATTGTATTTTAAAAGGTCTACTACGATATTTTTTTCACCATATGTCGATGGTATTACTATTTCTAAGTAGCTAGCAAAATCTAATACATCATCGCGCTCATCTTCTAGAATGACACAGGTATCTTTTGAGGTAATCTTCATTTTATTGTTTAATTTTTGAAGCTAGTAAATATATTACTGCCATACGAACTGCCACACCGTTTTGTACTTGATCAAGTATAATAGCGTGATCTGAGTCTGCCACATCACTAGTGATCTCTACTCCTCTATTTATAGGTCCAGGGTGCATTATTACAATCTCTTTATCTAAAGAATCTAGTAATGTCTTATCTACACCATACTGCTGGGTATACTCTCGTGTACTCGGAAAGTAACTTATATCCATACGTTCATTTTGCACACGTAGCATATTTGCTACATCACACCATTCTAATGCTTTACGTAAGTCTAGCTCTACTTCTACTCCTAGAGATTTAATATGTTTTGGGATTAATGTCTTAGGACCACATACTTTTACATTGGCTCCTTGAAGTTTTAATGCATAGATATTAGACAGTGCTACTCTACTATGCAAAATATCACCCACAATGACTACATTTTTACCTGCAACATCACCTAGTCGTTCTCGTATAGAGTAACTATCTAATAACGCCTGTGTGGGATGCTCGTGAGCACCATCGCCAGCATTTACAATACTAGCATCAATATGTTTAGATAAAAAGACGCCCGCTCCAGGATTAGGGTGACGCATTACCACCATATCTACTTTCATAGATAGGATATTATTTACAGTATCTATAAGGGTTTCTCCTTTTTTTACAGAAGATGCAGCGGCACTAAAGTTAATTACATCTGCACTTAAACGTTTTTCGGCAAGTTCAAAAGAGAGTTTTGTACGGGTACTATTTTCAAAAAAAAGATTTGCAATTGTAATATCTCTTAATGAGGGAACTTTTTTAATAGGGCGATTGATCACTTCCTTAAAATGATCTGCAGTTTTAAAAATAAGTTCAATATCTGCTTCTGTAATGTATTTTATGCCTAACAGATGATTGACACTTAACTCACTCATAATCCTTAACTTTTTACTAAATATACGGTGTCTTCTCCTTCGTTCTCAGTCCAACACACCTTTACCTTTTGATCATTTATCGCATCTACCTGACGTCCTTTATAATCTGGCTGTATCGGTAGATGACGTGAGAAACGTCTATCTATAAGACATAGTAACTCTACTTCTTGTGGTCTTCCAAAACTTTGCAATGCTGTAAGTGCTGCATTAATACTTCTTCCCGTATATAACACATCGTCTATAAAAACAACTTTCTTGTTTTCTACTACAAAGTCTATCTGCGTTGTATTTGCGGCAAGTATTTTTTCAGAACGTCTAAAATCATCACGATAAAACGTGATATCAAGACGTCCTAACTTGATATCTTCTATACCATACTCGTTGATTAATAATTGCTTCATACGTTCTGCCAGAAAAACGCCTCTAGGTTGTATTCCTATGATAACAGTCTCTTTAAAATCTGTATGATTTTCTATTAATTGACAGGCCAGACGATTGAGAATGATATGAATCTCTGTCGCAGTAAGAAGTACTTTTTGGCTCATAGAATGTTTCCGAATCTGTTCGGGGATCAAAGGTACATAATTTAGATAATTATTTATGTAGAGTTATTACGCTTTCGCGAAAGTGGAATAATAGCTATTTTTCCAGTGCATTACATATAAAACTATAGAAAAGATATTTTTAAACAAAAATCATCAATAATGACAATTTTTATTTATGCTTGGTAAATCCATTATAATTAGTATGTAGTGCTTTAATCTTACCTCCTATAGAACAAGGACATTCTGATGAATCTAATAAAAATTTTTGTTCTTTTATTTTATGTGAAGTATGTGGTTTCAACCAATTTGTTGGTGTTGGAACGCAAGACTTTTGAGTAATAGAACAAACACCAAAAGGTTTAATATTTAACGTGAGTTCGATATAACACTTACTGTATATCAATTAGTTATAAAATAAATCAACTTACAAGCTTACTTTGATTATAAAAAATGAGTTTTAATTAACTAAAAATGTAAAAACCTGACTTACATTTTAATAAACAACAAGTAACAAAGACATAAAACGCCTAATAATCAAACAATTATCTTGTTTTCTTATATCAAACTCACGTTAAATAGACTACCTACTCATCTGTAAAATCTTGTCTACAATCTCTTTCTTATCTATAGTCGCATCAATATGTAATCCATAATGAGGAACTTCTAATGTGTCAAATTGTGATCGCAATAAGGAAGGATCAAAAAAATGATTTTTACGCGAGTCTAGTCTAGTTGCTATGGAATCAAAATCTGCTTTAAGGTAGATTATATATTTTTGCGCTTTCGCGAAAGCGGAATGATCATCATTTATAATCTCATTATTTTCTTTTATACCAAATAATCTAGACCTATACACTTCTTTTAGAGCAGAACAAGCAAGCACAGCTCCTTTTCCTTGTTGCCATTTTTGAATCTCTATGGCTAAAATATCAAGCCACGGCCATCTATCATCATCTTTTAGCGGAATTCCAGAAGCCATTTTTACAATATTACTTGGCAAATGATAATCATCTGCATCATAAAAAGGAACATCAACTTTTTCTGCTAGATGCTTTCCTACAGTAGTTTTTCCACACCCGGAAACACCCATTATCACATATACTGTACTCATTAAAATAATGTATTTAAACCAGCATTTATTGATTGTGGAATCTTAAGATTAATACCCAAAGCTGCATTTAATCGTTCTATAAAATATGCAGAGAGTAATGTGCTTTCTTGCTCTATATTTTGGTGTACAAAAAAGTGAATCTTACGCAAACCAAGGCCTACCCAATGTTTTAAACGTTCTACCCAAGCTTCTAATCTTGCATAATCACTAGGATGGTTTGCTCCAACATACCGTATAAAAGCTTCATTATTAGTAAGTCTCATATGCATTATATCACGTCTTCCTGCTGTATCTACTAATACATTTGCCATATTATGCTCTTCTAATGTAGCATACAATCTTTCTGAAGCTTCTGGTGTATTAAACCAGTCTGTATGTCTAAATTCTAATGCAATAGGTAAATGATCTGGCCAGTTATTTATAAAATTATCTACTCGGCTAAAATCTTTTGGCATAAAATTGTTATGCATCTGTAAAAACACGGTTCCTAGTTTTTCTTGAAGCATAGCAACGTGATCTACATACTCTGGAATAAAATCTTGAGCATCAATCAAGCGTTTTCTATGACTAATCATATTTGTGATTTTAGGAAAAAACTTAAAATCATCTGGTGTTTTATGGTACCATTTTTCAAATTGTTCCTTTGGAAATAATCTATAAAAAGTAGCATTAAGCTCTATACTATTAAATTGTTTTGCATAATAGCTAAGTTCATCTTTTATACCTTTAGGATAAAATCCTTTTAACTCTGCTTTATTCCACTTTGCACAACCTACATAGACTTGGAGTCTTGAGTTCTTTGTTTTTGTAAAAGTAGACTTCAAAACACGTTCAGTTTCAGGATGATCTGGAGGTAATGTAAAATCTATATGTTCAGGATGTTCTACCGAGCCAAATTTCATAAAATGCTTTAGGTATATAATTGAACTTCTAAAAATAGTATAAATAACAATATTCAAATTGTTAAAAAAGAAGGAAATATTATTTTTTATTGTAACAAAAAAACAACTAGTTAGTCTTACGTATAACCATAAAACAATAACAAATACTTAGTATGAAAACAATTAAATTATTTGCACTTGCGATAATCTTCTCATTTGCAGTAACAACACAAGCACAAACAGCAGAAGAAATCGTAGCAAACTACTTTGAAAACACAGGTGGTGAAGAAGCTTGGAATAAGCTAGAAAGTCTTCAAATGAATGCTGTCGTAAATCAAGGCTTTGATATACCTGTAACTATCATACAAACGAAAGATGGACGTCAAGCAATCAAAATTAATCTTCAAGGTCAAGAAATTACTCAATTAGCCTTTGATGGAGAAGTTGCTTGGGTTACAAATTTTCAAACACAAAAAGCAGAAAAAATGGATTCTGAAACAATTGAAACTTTTAAAAAACTAGCAGGCAAAGCTTTTCCAAGTCCATTTTTAAATTATAAAGAAAAAGGACATACAATTGCTCTATTAGGTGAAGAGATTATTGATGGTACTAATACTTTTAAAGTAGAAATCACTATGGATCCTATAATAGTAGATGGTAAAGAAGTAGAAAACAAAAGTGTATATTACTTTGAAGATGAAAATTTTGTTCCAATACAAACAGCTTCTGAAGTAACCCAAGGTCCTACAAAAGGACAAACAGCTAAAGAATCTTTTAGTGATTACACAGAGGTAGATGGATTATATTTTCCGTTTGCAATAACTTTTGGCGGACAGCCTGTTGATATTAAATCAATAGAAGTTAATCCTGAAATAGATGATAGCGTTTTTAAAATGCCTACTCAATAAAATAGTATTTCAAAAAAAATCCTCAATCTTATTTGAGGATTTTTTTATTTAAAAATTGCCTTCAATATATACTGTAGCTATTGCGCTTTCGCGAAAGCGTATTCAAAACTATATTATTACTAGTCCTTAGTAGATATTAGACCTTTGCATTTGTAAAACAGGATCGAAATAAAAATGAGATTTCCGCCTACGCGGAAATGAAAAATTAACCAAACAATGAAAACAAAACAACTTCTTCTTGGCTTGTGTCTAGCTACGCTAGCTATACCACTTCAAGCACAAGAAATTACACTCAAAGGAAAAGAACTTTTTGGGGATATTACTGCAAGACAAATAGGTCCTGCATTAATGTCTGGACGTATTATAGATATGGAAACCCATCCTAAAAATGCACAGGTGATCTATACAGGAACAGCTGGTGGTGGTGTTTGGAAATCTCAAGATGGTGGAGCAAGTTATACTCCTATTTTTGACGATCATATACAGTCTATAGGTCAAGTTGCTATAGACCCTACAGATCCAGACCAAACGGTTTGGGTAGGAACTGGAGAAATCTGGACACGTAACTCTGTCTCTGTAGGAGATGGATTATATCGCACTAAAGACAGTGGTGCAAACTGGGAATATATTAAAGGGTTTGAAAACAGTGAGCGCATCTCTGGCATAGAAATACACCCTAAAGATGGTAATACTGTCTATGTAGGTGTTTTAGGATCTTTATGGAACGATAGTAAAGACAGAGGGGTTTATAAAACAATAGATGGTGGTAAGACGTGGGAAAAGATATTATATGTAAATGAAAAAACTGGTGTTGCAGATCTTGTGATGGATCCTACAAATCCTAATATATTATATGCTTCTATGTGGGAACATAGACGTACTGCTTGGGATTTTAATTCTGGAGGTATCAATTCTGGACTTCACAAATCTACAGATGGTGGTAAAACTTGGCAAAAAATACATAATGGTTTTCCTGAAGGACAACTGGGTCGTATAGGTGTTGCTGTATCGCCATCTAATCCTAAAATTGTATATGCTGTCATAGAATCTGAAAAAGATGAAGATAAAGGCCTATATCGATCTGAAGATGGTGGCGCTAGCTGGAAACATACTAATGGTGACTTTTCACTTACAGTTCGTCCGTTTTATTTTTCTAGAATTGTAGTAGATCCTAAAAATCCAGATGTGGTTGTAAAAGGAGGTTTAAGTGGTTCTATCTCTCGAGATGGAGGGAATACGTTTAAAACTCTTGGAAATATGCATTCAGACATACACGATATTGTTTTTGACATTAATAACTCTGATGTAATGCACGTGGGTACAGATGGTGGTGTGTATCGATCTTGGAATGGAGGAACAACTATGGAAATAGTATCTAACTTGCCTTTATCACAATTTTATCAAATAAGCGTAGATAATGCAGAGCCTTATCGTATTTATGGTGGTTTACAAGATAATGGTTCTTGGTATGGGCCTTCTTCATCTCCAGGTGGTATAGAAGCTCGTGATTGGGTACGTGTAGGTGTGGGCGATGGTTTTAGAGTATTACCTCATCCTACAAAAGAGATTTTATATTCTGAAATGCAAGGTGCAGATAATGTATGGCGTTATGATATGGAACGCAACTATACTAAAAATGTAAAACCTCTTCCTGCAAAAGGAAGTGCAGACTTACGTTTTAACTGGAATCCTCCTATGGCAACTAGTGCACATCAACCAGATCGTTTTTATATGGGAAGTCAGTTTTTGCACGTAAGTGAAGATATGGGAGATACTTGGAAAGTAATCTCTCCAGATCTTACTACAAATGATCCTTCTAAACAGAAGAAAAATTCTGGAGGTCTCTCTGCTGATAATTCTGGAGCAGAAACACACACTACAATTTTTACCATTGCTGAATCTCCTGTAGATCAAAAAGTAATTTGGGTAGGAACTGATGATGGCAATGTTCAGGTAACTAAAAATGGTGGTAAAAATTGGGAAAATGTAGTTAAAAACATCTCAGGTCTTCCTACAAATACGTGGGTGTATCATATAGAGGCTTCTGTACACGGTGCAGGAATAGCCTATGCTGTTTTTGAAGGACACGCTCGCGGTGATATGAAACCATATGTTTATAAAACAACAGATTATGGTAAAACTTGGAAAAGTATTGTGACAGATGATATTCCTATTTTTGCTCGTAACCTTCAAGAAGATTATGAGAATGAAGACCTTTTATTCTTAGGTACAGAGAAAGGATTATACATCACTGTAGATGGTGGTAAAAAATGGTCTCATTTTACAAATAACTTCCCTCCTACAGCGATTCACTTTTTAGATTTACAAAAGAAAACTAATGATCTCGTTGCTGGTACTCACGGTAGAGGTGTTATTATTATAGATGATATAAGTATACTTCGTCAAATTAAACCAGAAATCATAGATAAAAACGTACACTTCTTTCCTACAAAAACAGGAATAATGGTAGAAGAAGGTGGTTTTGGTGGTAATGCAACCGAGCTAGAATTTGTAGGTCCTAACCCTGGTACTTCCTTAAAAATAAAATACTATTTAAAGAAGCGACATACTTTTGGAAAAATGACGCTCACTATAGAAGATCTAGAAGGTAATGAGGTTGCAACACTATCTCCTGGAAAATCTAAAGGAATCAATATTGTGTCGTGGAATTATACTACTAAAGCTCCTAAACTAGCGGCAGCAAAAACATTTGCTTTTGGCGGGTTTACTTCTCTACGTGCAAAAGCAGGAACTTATAAAGCTATTCTAAAAAAAGGGAAAGAGCGTTATGAAACTACCTTTGAGATCAAAAATGATCCTAAATCTTTTATTACAGATGCTGAAAGAGCAGAGCAATTTACTATTAGTAATCAACTTTTTGATATACAAGAAGATCTTGCGTATATGGTATACCAAATTAATTTAATGACTACAAAAGCAACAGATGCTATTAAAAAAGATACAAAGGCGACTAAAACAGCTCAACCGCTTATAGACGAACTCAATACTTTAAAAAATACATTAGTAGTCACTACAGGCGATAATTATGTAGGAACAGCTCCTCCTCAATTAAGAGAAAAACTAAGTACATTGTATAGTGATGTAGCAGTGAATTTTGAAGCTCCTAGTGCTGCTCAAAAAGACAACATAAAATTACTATCTGATCGTTTTAAAACCGCTCAAACAGATTTTGAAAAAATAAAAGCAAAGCAGTTTTCTAAGTTTTCAAAATATCTTGAAAAAGCAGGAGAGCAAACTATAGAGTTTAAATCAAAAGAAGCGTTTATAGACTTAAAAGAATAACATTACAAAACATCTAGAATTAAAAAGCCAACTCATTATTTAATTTGAGTTGGCTTTATTATTTAATCTATATATAATTTACTTAGGATCTAACAATTGGTCAATACGAGCAATTGCATCTTCATAGTGATACTTTGTCACTGTATTAACACTTGTATTTCTAGCAGATCGTAAACGAGTACGCAATGTTTTTAATTCTCCTCTTACTAGAGGTCTTATATCAGACGTTTCAACATTATAATATAGTGTTCCTTCAAAACCAGGTCTTCCAGGTCTACGCGTAGGTCCCTCATCTGTCATAAGATATTCCATACGGTCAAGGTATGTACGTTGTAAATTACGACGGTAAATATCTACAGAACTTCCTCTTTGGGTTTCAGACCAAATACCTTTGCGCACATCAGATAGCATTTCTAACGCACTGTAATATTCTGTCTGTGTTGTCTCTGCATCTATTAATCTCCCTATTCTATCAAAAGCCAATAGTCGATCAAGATATCTAGCTTGCACACGACGTACATCTTCAAAATAACCAGCGTGATCTATATTTTGAACAATTGTAGGATCAACAAGCCATTCTGGAGTTTCAAAAAGATTATTATGTAACCATTGCATAGATTCTTTTTGAGAAGCTTTATCTAAATGTTCATAGACAACGCCACCTTGAGATGGGTTTTTAATATTTTCAAAAACACCACCCACATTCGTCACTACGTGACCAACATATCTACTATAGACACCTATTAATTCTCCATACAACTCTTCCAGATCTTGATAGTTATTAGTCTGATCGGAGGTCCAATTAGGAAGATTCTTTGCTACATATCGCAAATTCTTAATTCCATAAGAACTTGCTTTTATAGGATCGTTTCCTATTGCCTCCGTTTGAGATTGCGGATCAAAACGACTAGACTGACGTCCAAACTTAAAACGCACATCACCTGCCTTTTCTTCTATCCATTGATTAAGGGTTCTTTGCTCTTCAAAAGCATTTGAGGCTTCTGGAATCCAACGATAGCCCCAGTTTGTAGCATAATGATCATAAGGTCCCATTTGTCTCACAAACCTAATGTTTGTATCTCCTGGTTGCGCTATGTAATTATATCTGGCGTAATCCATAAGGCTTGCTGCAATACCATTTTCTTGTGTAAAAACACCATTTCTATAAGACTCTACATCGTATGCATAACTTGCTGCCATATTATGAGGAAAACCAAGTGCGTGACCAACTTCGTGAGCAATAACCATACGCATCATTTCTCCTATCTCTTCAGGAGATGTATTTAATGTACGAGCACTAGGGTTTGCTGCTCCAGTTTCTAATAAATATCTATTTCTATAACTACGCAAGTGATTGTGATACCAGATAATATCACTTTCTATAATCTCTCCACTTCTAGGATCAGACACACTAGGCCCAACAGCATTACGTGTCGTACTTGCTACATAACGCACTACAGAATATCTAATATCTTCAGGACTAAATTCTGGATCTTCTTTAGGAGTAGGAGCATCTTTTGCAATGATTGCATTTTTAAAACCTGCAGTTTCAAAAGGTTTTTGCCAGTCTTCTATTCCTTGTTTTATATACTCTTTAAGGTTTTCAGGAGTACCAGGGTCTAAATAATATACAATAGGCTTTACAGGCTCTACTAATTCACCTCTCTTATAGGCTTCTGGATCTTTAGGTTCTAATCTCCAGCGACGTATATATGTTTTTTGATCTGCCTTAAGTGCATCACTACCATAATCATATTGACTAACCGTAAAAAAACCAACTCTTGGATCATATAGTCGAGGTTGCATAGGTTGTTCAGGAAGTAAGATCATAGACTGATTTACTTGCATACTTATACTTTGTGCATTTCGATTTGATGGTGGTTCAGAGGCATCAAAAGTAAAATCTTGTTTTACTTCTACATTCTCAGGAAAAGACTTAACACTATTTATAAAGCTTCGAGAAGCATCTAGTTTTTTAACTTTATACTGTCTACGTAATCTAGCATTAAGACCACTAATTCCTTTTACATCTGTCGCAAATAATTTTGTGACATTTACTACAGCAGCAAGAGAATCTTTACTAAAAGCTTTTATATCAAATGCATATAAAGTAGGAGCATAATTATTAACCTTAACAGAATTACTTATTGCTTTTGTACTATCTGCAACATTATTATAGGATTTTATTTTAAGTAATATTTTATCTTGATAGCGTGTCCATTGCACTAATTGCTCATTAGTCTTAGATCCTGCATTCACAAAACCTCCACCTAAACCAGCTGGGATTTGAGCAATACGTGTGACCCATAACATATCTTTATCTAATAACGAAAAAGGTATTTCGTAAAAGAAATCTTTACTTACCTTGTGAACAGTAAACAAACCTGAATCTGTAATTGCATCTTTGGTGATTACTTTTGCATATGGCTGTATTGCTCCCTTAACAGGTTTCTTTTCTTTAGAAGTTGTAGTAGTCTCTTTTTTGGCTTTAGATTTTTTCTTTTTGCTTTGCGCAATAGCCAGATTAGGTGTAAAAAAAAGTGCTACTAAGCACAAAGTGAGAAGTCGTTTCATAAGTACTAATTATCAATCTGCCGAAATTAATAATTGCCTTATTGAGCCTCACACAATTTAGATAAAATTAACAATGAAACTACATTTATGCATCTCCTAATCGATCTTTAACATACTCTACCTTCGTTTTTCCGTGTGGTTGGGGTTTTCCTTCTTCATCAAGAGCAACCATAACAATACGATCTACAGTGATGATAGATTCACGTGTCATTTTGTTTCTCACTTCGCATTTTAGAGTTAAAGATGCAGTTCCCCATTTTACAACTTCAATACCTATCTCTACAATATCTCCTTTTTTTGCACTTGAACGAAAATCTATCTCACTCATATATTTTGTTACCGTACGAGGATTTTCTAGCTGAATAATTGCATATAATGCAGCTTCTTCATCAATCCACTCTAGTAATCTACCGCCAAAAAGTGTCCCATTAGGGTTTAAATCTTCAGGTTTTATCCATTTTCTGGTATGAAAGTTCATAGAGTTGTTTTATGTGAAATTAAGAATTAAAAAGAAATATGCTTTCGCGAAAGCATATTTTAAAGAGATCTCCCAATGAGACATTTATAAAGTTAACGTGAGTTCGATATAAGAAAATTATTTGATTATTAAGTGTTTTATGTCTTTGTTACTTGTTATTTATTGAAATGTAAGTCAGATTTTTACGTTTTTAGTTAATTAAAACTCATTTTTTATAATCAAAGTAAGCTTGTAAGTTGATTTATTTTGCAACTAATTGATATACAGTAAGTGTTATATCGAACTCACGTAAAGTTAGGTAAAATTAAACTTCTGAAAAGAGTTTTTTGACTAGTCATCATAATTTTTTGACATATATTACTCTATAACAGATGAGATAACGATTGCAAAAAATAATAGTGCAATGAGAAGTAATCAATATGAATTCCTGTCAATTTATATTTACAAAACCTCTAGTAACTGGGTTACACTCTCAAAAGCTTTAAACTGCTTATGTGTCACTTCAAAGTCTATTTGCTCGTGTGCCCAAGTAGTGTGAAATGGGATGTGGTATGCGTGACCTCCTATTTCTAACACCGGTACAACATCTGACTTTAAAGAATTACCTATCATTAAAAATGCTGCTGGCTCAATATCCAAATGCTGTATTAAATTAGTATAGTTTACAGGTTTTTTATCTGACATTACTTCAATGTGATGAAAGTATGAGGATAAACCAGACTTCTCTAGCTTACGTTCTTGGTCTAATAAATCACCTTTTGTAGCAACTACTAATCTATATTTTTTAGAAAGTGTTTTGAGTGTTTTTTCTACTCCTTTCATTACATCTACAGGTGCCATAAGCATTTCTTTACCGATATCTATAATTTTAGTAATGGTCTCACTAGATACATCACCGTCTGTAATATCTATCGCACATTCTATTAGTGATAATGTAAATGGTTTTATACCGTAGCCATATAAGGGAAGGTTGCGCATTTCCATATCAAAAAGACGTTTTTGACATTCTTTAAAAGAAACGTAATCTGTAAGTAAGTTGCAAAAATAATCTTCGGCATCTCTAAAATAGGTTTCGTTCACCCAGAGTGTATCATCTGCATCAAAGGCAATGGTTCTAATCATATGTTTTTTTTATACGCTTTCGCGAAAGCGGTTACCTCCTACTCTTTATAAACTCTAACATAATCTACTTCCATCTGTGCCGGAAATATCGTATCGTTTACTTCTCCTCCTAAATTACCCCCAACAGCGACATTGAGAATAAAAAAATACTCTTTTGAAAATGGCCAATTATCATTAGTAGGATTTTCTGGTCTATCTATAGTCAATGTGATATTCTCTGGGGTGTTAATATAAAACTGTAGCTTATATTCTTTCTAGATAATACCGTAATTATGAAAATCTTCTTCTACCGTTTCTAATGGTATATAATTTGTTGAGGTCTGTGTATGATTTGTAAGATAAAATCTTGCTTCTTACTTACGTATTCCATAATATCTATCTCTCCACAATCTAGCCATTCTATGTCTTTTATGTCATTGCCTAACATCCATATCACTGGCTAGGCACCTTTACCTTTATAATCTGGCATTTTTGCTCGTATCCCCATATGGCAATAGGTAGATGCTTTATTGCTTTTCATTCTTGAAGAGGTATAATCTCCTACATTTTAATCTTTTCCTTCTTTTTTGACTGTGATCTTTAAGGTTCCATCACTTACTGTCGAGTTTTCTCCTGCTGTATAATTTTGAAGTTCGTCATTTCCCCATCCTGTAGCTCCAGTTTCGTATCTCCACTCTTTGGTATTTACAGCATTGCCATTAAACTCTTCACTCCATAATAACTTAAGAGGAGTCTCTTTAGTCACTTTCTCTTCTTTTTTTGGAGGAAATGAATGTGGGGTTCCTTCTATTTTTTTACTACTAATGATTGCAAACAGGTAACAAAAGATAGATAAACAATATGTTTTTATAGTATATAAATGTACTATAAAAAAAGATGTATAAAAATTGCAATAAAATATACTACTTAATTAATTGTTTGTCCAGTGTTTATACTCCCCGAAGTATTTACTTGTGTTCTAGACCAAGTAAAGTCTGAAGCTTGAGAACCTGTTCCAGATAGTTGTAAAGAAGCCCCAACAGGGTCTAGAGTAGCACTTTGAGTCTGAATAATACCAACGTCAGTTGACATCAATCCATTTGCAGGTCCATCAGTAGCTGTAAATGTACCTTCATAACTTAAAAATTGAATCACATTTCCACCATCATCTACAAGTGCTATTCCATCAGGGGTACCATTTTGCAAACCATTACTAGGATAAGATATCGTAGCAAATCCAAAACCAGTTCCTGTATCATTATTCAATATTCCCGAAAAAACATCACTTCCATATTCTGCCCCATTATTTCCATTATATCTTACAATACTGTAGCCTGTTATATCTAGTCCAGCACCTCCAACAACCTCAATAAACTCACCTACATCTTCCCCAACATTATCATAATGAAATTCGTTAATCCATACATTAGTATTCATTATAGTTGTTCCAGTACAATGAATATCTTCCCAAGAAGACCCGTTCCAAATATTTAAACAACCAGTAGATATTACAAAAACCAGAAGACCTGCATCGGTAGCTTGAGGATTTATGGCATCACGATCTGTATCTGTAGATACTCTAGGAGGCATAAATCCTTTAAAATCACCTCCATTTACTTGTGAGGACACTTCTAACATTGCAGCATCAGATGGTGTAGTTGTACCAATACCTACTTGACTATGAGAAAATAGTGAAATTAAAACGGTAAATAAGAATAATATTTTTTTCATTTAATTTATGTTTATAAAAAAATTAAATAGGGATCTAGTATAAAGTTAATACTTTAAAATTAAATTAAATGAAAAAAATATTAAAAATTTTTACAATAATCACTCTTCAACATCAAAAACTTCTTCTGGATTCTTATCTGATGGATAATTGAGCATTCCTTCACTTTTTGCTATAATAGAAGATACTGTAGCATCACCAGTTACATTAACCACGGTACGACACATATCTAAAATACGATCTACTGGAAAAATAATCGCAATCCAAGCAGGGTTTAATCCCACAGAACCTAATACTACAATAAGCATCACTAAACCAGCACTAGGTACTGCTGCAGAACCTATAGAGGCCAGCGTTGCTGTGAGTACTATAGTAAGTTGTTGCCCTATGGTAAGATCTATCATATGAAATTGTGCTAGAAAAACAACGACTATGGCTTGGTATAATACAGTGCCATCCATATTTACGGTAGCTCCTATAGGAAGTACAAAACTGGTGATCTTTTTATCTACACCTAAGTTTTCTTCTACACACTCCATTGTCACTGGCAATGTCGCAGCACTACTTGAGGTAGAAAAAGCTGTTGTTTGCGCCAGTCCCATTGCTTTAAAAAATCCTTTAAAAGGAATCGTACGCACTACTAATTTTATAATTAATGGGTATACAAAAAATACCATAAGCGCGAGACCAATAAACACTGTAAGTGAGTACCAAGAAAGCCCTTTAAAAATCTCAATTACCTTACTTACATCATTTCCTGCCATTTTACTTATGACTCCTGCTAACAGTGCAAAAACAAAAAATGGAGCGGCTTGCATTACAAAATCAATCATCTTGAGAAAAACCTCCATAAAACTATCTACAATCTTAATAACAGGTGCTGCCTTATCTTTAGGGATAAATAATAAACTTATACCAAAGAATAACGCAAAAAAGATCACTTGTAACATCAAACCATTATCTGTAAGTGATTTAAAAATATTTTGAGGTACTAAATCAACTAAAGGTTTTAGAGGTCCTGCATTTTTATTTGCTTCAACTGTTTTTAGACGTGACGCTACAGCCTCATCTATTTCTTTATTTTTTTCTCTTTCTACAACAGCAGTAATGCGGTCTTTATATTGAGCATCTTCTAAAAAATGCACACCATCTTTTATCTCAATACCTTCACTTTGAGCCCACAGTTCGTAACTTATTCTATTATCTATTCTACTAGATTCATCAACCATTGTACCTGGTCGCATAATATTTACTAGAATAAGACCTATTCCCACAGCCATAAGTGTTGTTACAAGATATGCTAGTAAGGTCTTTCCTCCCATTCTTCCTAAACTCGAAGGATCTCCTATACCTGTTACTCCATTTATAATAGAAAAAAGTACCAGAGGAACAGCAATTAACTTTAGAAGATTTATAAAAATAGTTCCAAAAGGAGCAATCCAGTTAATCGTAAACTCACTCCAACCCATTGAGGAAGAAAGTAATGCCCAGATAATACCTAAAACTAATCCTATTATAATCTTCCAGTGTAATGCTATTTTCATAATGTATAAAATTCTCAAAAAGATAGACGTTATTACTATCTAAATAATGTGTTTGAATTATTGTAATGCTTTGTCAAGACTTAAAAATAACAAATCACATCCCTTAGCTAAAGGAATGATGCATAAAAAATAAAAATTCCTCGCATTGGCGAGGAATTTATTTATAATCTTGTTGCTTTATCACGTAGCATAAAATCTGCTATGACCAGTGCTGCCATTGCTTCTACAATGGGTACAGCTCTAGGAACAACACAAGGATCGTGGCGACCTTTACCTTGCATCTCTACCATCTCACCCGCTGCATTAATTGTCTCTTGTTTTTGCATTACCGTAGCAACAGGTTTAAAAGCCACTTTAAAATAAATATCCATTCCGTTAGAAATACCCCCTTGCACTCCACCACTTAGATTGGTTTTTGTGGTTCCATCGGTATTAAAATGGTCATTGTGATCGCTCCCTTTCATTTGGGCACCAGAAAAACCACTTCCATACTCAAAACCTTTTACGGCATTAATAGATAGCATTGCTTTTCCTAACTCTGCGTGAAGTTTATCAAACACAGGTTCTCCAAGACCTACAGGTACATTTTGAATCACACAAGTAATGACTCCTCCTATAGTATCTCCTTCTTTTTTTATTACTTTTATTTTGTTTTCACACGCTTTCGCGAAAGCGGGATCTGCACATCTCACATCATTTTTTTCTATTTCAGAAAAATCTAATTCTTGATATGGAGTATTCATCACAAGATCACCTACTGCGCTTGTAAATGCATAAAACTTGATGTCTTTTACATATTGCTTTGCAATCGCACCAGCTACTACTCTACTTGCTGTCTCACGTGCCGAAGAGCGACCACCACCACGATAGTCACGATTCCCGTATTTTTTATCATACGTATAATCTGCGTGACTAGGACGGTAGGTATCTTTTATATGACCATAGTCTTTAGACTTCTGGTTTGTATTTACAATCTGAAAACCTATGGGCGTTCCTGTGGTCTTTCCTTCAAAGATTCCTGAAGAAAAATCTACGGTATCTGGTTCTTTTCGTTGGGTAACTATTTTAGATTGGCCAGGCTTACGTCTATCAAGATCACGTTGTATAGCCTCAAAATCAAGCTCTAATCCAGCAGGACATCCGTCTATAATACCTCCTATAGCTTTTCCGTGAGATTCGCCATATGTTGTTAGTTTAAATATCGTCCCGTAGGTATTTCCTGCCATTGTATAGTTTTATACAAATGTAATTTTAAAACATCGCAACCTCAAATAAAGTGGTTTAAAAATTACAGTATTCAACATAAAAAAACCAACTCTAATTTTCTTTTAAAAATTTCATTAAAAAACCTTTTATACATTGATTATAAAACTATTACGAGACCGTTACAACGGTCTCTAAATGGAAATAGTTTTCGTTTTTGTCTATTGTAAACACTGCGTTCAATTTTTTCTGCTAGAAATGATGGTAAAACTCAAAAAAGCTGGCATTCACTATCAATACTCATACATTCTGAAGTTAAATCTATAGCAATGAGTTCTTTATCTCTTAATTTAGGAGTACGTATTTGATGCAGATAGTCCATCCTAAGATCTACTTCTTTTAAAATCTTAAGTATTTTATCGTAATTTGCTTAAAAGTTGTGTATATAAATTATAGTCTAACAACTACAACTCACTAATTTTTAACAGGTTGCATAAATTTTTCTAAATACACAACGATTTAATGCATTATTAAAATAACAACTTGTATAAATAGAAATCAAATAATAACTATAAATGAAAATGACATCATCAAAAAACAAATTATTTTTTTTAACTGTTATGTTTTTACTAGGACTAGGAGTTCAAAATATGAATGCACAACGTAAGAAAAAGAGAAAGTCAAAAAAGGGAGAAACTGAACAAGTTGATAAATCTAAAAAGGACTCTAAAGAAAAAACGATCGAAAATCTTACTAAAAAAAGTAAAAAAATTGAGGGACTATTTACTATTTATCAGGATAGTATTGATGGCTCAACTCAAATGTTAATTACTAAAGATCAATTAGAAAAAGAGTTTATCTATTTTAGTCAAATATCTGATGGAGTTCTAGAAGCTGGGGCTTTTAGAGGGGCGTATATGGATAATAAGGTGTTTACACTAAAAAAACACTTTAATAAAATTGAATTTGTTACTAAAAACGCTTCTTTCTATTTTGATGAGAATAGTGAACTCTCAAAAGCTGCCGATGCTAATATTAGTGAAGGTGTTATGGCAAGTCTAAAAATTGAAGCTTCTGATGAAGAAAAAGGATTGTATTTAATAAAATCTGATGATTTATTCTTAAAAGAAACTTTTGAACAAATAAAGTCTCCTAGCTTTCCCGGAGCATCCCCTCTTGCTTTTAAATTAGGTAATTTAAGTAAAGAAAAAACTAAAATTAATAGTATAAAAAATTACCCTGAAAATCTTAATATAAACAGTAATTATGTGTATTCAAAAGCTAGTATTCTTAATGGAGGGTCTGCTGCTGTAACTGATGGTAGAAACGTTACTATAAAGGTAGAGCATAGTCTTATAGCAATGCCAAAGAGTGACTATCAACCTAGATTTGATGATCCTAGAGTGGGGTATTTTTTAACACAAGTAACAGATCTCACATCTACAAGTCCTACTCCATATAGAGATTTAATTCACCGTTGGAAATTAATAAAGAAAGACCCAAATAACGCAATTTCTGAACCAGTAGAACCTATTGTATGGTGGATGGAAAATACAACGCCTAAGGAGTTTAGAGAAACTATTAAAGAAGCTGTTCTAGAATGGAATAAAGCTTTTGAAAAAGCCGGGTTTAAAGATGCAATAGTTGTAAAACAACAACCAGATGATGCTACTTGGGATGCAGGAGATATTAGATATAATGTATTACGATGGACATCTTCTCCACAACCACCTTTTGGAGGATATGGACCTAGTTTTGTAAACCCAAGGACAGGTGAAATATTAGGTGCTGATATTATGCTCGAATATGTATATCACACAAATCGTGTAAAATATGACCGTCTATTTAGTCATAGCGTTAATGGTCATCTAGAAGAAGAAAATAATTATCCAGTATTAGGAAAAGATAAGCATATGTATTGTTCTTATGGACATAAAATGCAAGAAAACGCATTATTTGGACAAGCTGTTCTTACAGCATACGGAGCAAACGATGACGAGATGATTGGGATGAGAAAAGAAGCAATGAAAGAACTTGTGATGCACGAGGTAGGACACACACTTGGATTAAATCATAATATGAAAGCTAGTCAATTATTTTCTCCAGAAGAATTAAATGATCCAGAATTTATAAAGGGAAAATGCTTAACTGGGTCTGTAATGGATTATACAGCTATTAATGTTACAAATGACAAGAAAGACCAAGGACATTACTTCTCTACTACTGTTGGTCCTTACGATAAATGGGCTATACAGTATGGATATACACCTATAAATAATAGAAGTGATTTAGAAGCAATAGCTAGTGAATCTAATAAACCAGAATTAATATTTGGTAATGATGCAGATGATATGAGGTCTCCTGGAAAGGCTATTGACCCTAGAGTTATGATAGGTGATATGTCTAATGATCAAATTACCTACTCTATAAACAGAATGAAATTAATAAATACACTTATTCCTGAAATAAAAACTAGGTTTAGTAGAGATGGAGAATCATATCAAGAAGTGACACAATATTATTATCTTCTTAGAGGTCTATATGGTGGTGCTAGTGATGTTATTTCTAGATTTATTGGAGGAGTGTATGTAGATAGAAGTATGGTTGGACAAGACTCAAATACTAAACCATACACTCCTGTAAGTTATACAGATCAAAAAAGAGCTATGGTGGCATTAAATAAGTACATTTTTGCCCCAGATGCATACACAGCTCCAAGCGAGTTATATAATCACATAGCTATACAACGTAGAGGTTATAACTTTTTTGGTGGTCCAGAAGATCCTAAAATTCACACTTTAGCTCTTAATTATCAAAAAAGAATTTTAGATCATATATTACATAGAAACACGTTACAACGTATTAGTGACTCTGAACTATATGGCAATGAATATAAATTATCTGAATTTATGACAGATTTAAATAATGCTATTTTTAAAGAAGATGCTAGTGGTTCTATCAATACATTTAGACAAAATCTACAATTAGAATACACAAAAAGATTAATTAAAATGGTCGCTACATCAGATTCTAAAAGTCCAAAATATACATATACCTCTCAATCAATGGCGTTGTATAATTTAAAAAGGATCAAATCTATGATCTCTAACAATGCTGGAAATACAATATCTAAAGCTCATAAGGATCACTTAAAAACCCTAATTAATAACACAATTGAAGAAGTAAAATAAACTTCAAATAAAATATCAATGATATAAAGGCTATTTTATGTAAAATAGCCTTTATCTTTTTATAGATCTTTCATTAAAACACAACTTTTACTTTTAATAATCTAAAAAATAACAATACAACTAATCTTACTTATAAATTAATAAGAACTTTAATTTCTTATACACTAAGTTTATAGTCTTAAAAAATATAATTTTTTCAATTTTAATATGAAAAAAATAACGCTACTCATACACTGTAAAGATCAAAAAGGAATTATAGCATCAGTTACAAATTTTATACTTCAAAATTCTGGTAATACCACATATATAGATCAACACGTAGACGCACAAGAAAATGTTTTTTTTATGCGACTAGAATGTGTTTTTGATCAAGCAACTTTCAATACCGAAAATTTCAAGAATGAATTTGGAAAAAAAATAGGAAAGCCATTTGAAATGCAATGGCAGTTACATCCAGCAACTCAAAAGCTACAAATGGCGATTTTTGTTTCTAAATATGATCATTGTCTCTATGACATACTGGGCCGTTATAATACTGGAGAACTTAATGTACATATCCCTTTTATTATAAGTAATCACAGAGAACTAGAACATATAGCAGCAAATTTTAACATCCCGTTTTATCATATCCCTGTGACCAAAGACACAAAGGATGCTGTCGAGAAAGAACAACTAGAACTCCTAAAAGAACATCAAGTAGATTTTATAGTACTTGCTCGTTATATGCAAATTATAACAAGTACAGTGATTAATGAATATCCTAATAAAATTATTAATATACATCACTCCTTTTTACCCGCTTTTGTAGGAGCAAAACCATATCACGCTGCTTTTGCTAGAGGTGTAAAGATTATAGGAACTACAAGTCATTATGTCACAGAAGAGTTAGATGCTGGTCCTATTATAGAACAAGATACAATACGAGTTACCCACAGTAATACTATACCAGATCTTATTGCAAAAGGACGTGATTTAGAAAAAATTGTACTCTCTAGAGCTATAAAATTACACGCTCAGCACAAATGCTTTGTCTATAAGAACAAAACAATCATTTTTACATAAATTGCTTTTAATATGCTTTCGCGAAAGCGTACTCTTAACTTTTCAATTATCTTTACAAAGAATTAAATACAACTCATTATGAAAAAAATTATAGTACTCCTATTTGTTTTCACACTGATTTCTTGTGACACATTACAGACTGTTGTTAATAACTTACCTGCAGCTGGAAGCGGAATATTGAGTAATGAAACTATAGGAAACGGACTAAAAGAAGCTCTCGACAAAGGAATTACCGAACAAGTTTCTAAGCTAACGTCAAAAGACGGTTTTTATAAAAATGAATTAGTTAAAATCTTATTGCCTGAAGAACTACAAAAAGTAGATAATACATTACGTAAAGTAGGTTTAGGTAATCTTGCAGACGAAGGAATTAAAGTTTTAAACCGTGCCGCAGAAGATGCAGTGAGTGAAGCAACTCCTATTTTTGTAAGTGCTGTTAAAGATCTTTCTTTTACAGATGTAAAAAATATATTATTAGGAGAAGATAATGCTGCAACTACTTATCTTGAAGGTAAGACACAAACTGCTTTATATAACAAGTTTAATCCTGTTATTAAAAATTCTTTCTCTAAAGTAGGTGCAGATCAAATATGGAGTAATTTAATTACAAAATATAATGCATTACCTCTTACTAGTGATGTAAATCCAGATCTTACAGACTATGTAACTCAAGAAGCCTTAAAAGGAGTATATACAATGATTTCTGTAGAAGAAAAAGATATACGTAATAATGTTGCTAGTAGAACAACAGACTTACTTAAGAATGTTTTTGCTATGCAAGACTAAACAATAAATATCATATATCATAAAAAAATGTCAATGTGTATATATTGACATTTTTTTATGATATATGATATTTTTTTACTATCTTCAAACACCTAATAACCAATAAATTATAGCTTACTAACCCATCTGTATGGAAACTACTGCAAAACAAAAGCGATATAAGAACTATCTAGAGCGCAAATACAAAAAGCTCATAGAAGAAGCTTATAATGTACAATATACAGATCATAGCCTTAGTGATATTCTTACTTATGATGCACTTAGGTTACGTCACAAATTATCCTTCTTTCAACTGTAATTGTAATTTAGTGAAGTAGTCAAAAGCTCCTAATAGTCTACTGCCGTACCACGAAAAGTATTCACCATCTACAAGAAGTATTTTTGCATTTGTATTTTCTTGAAATTCTTTAATATGCTTCTTTGTAAAAGGATATGGCTCTGAAGATAATAATATATAATCTGGATCTTTTAATTGTTCTATTGTAGCTTCAGGATATCGGTCATCACTTATCGTATTTTCAAAACCATTTAATTCAAGTAAATGATTTATATAAGTATCTTTCCCTACTGTCATAAATGGTTTTTTCCAAATTAGATACAAACACTTGCGTTTTACTGAAGGAGTATTTTTTATAGTAAATTCCTCGAGTTTTTGCTGTATCTCAAAAACCATATTGTGAGCAGAAGATTCTTTATTAAATAATATCCCATATTGAATAATTAATGATAATGTATCGTCTATGGTTGATACATCAGACACGTGTACAGGTGCTATATGAGATAGTTTTTCTACAATTTCTTTAGTGTTTTCTTCCTTATTACAAAGAATAATATCTGGTGCAAGTGATTTTATCTTATGCACATCTACCTGCTTTGTTCCTCCTACAATTGTTTTTTGTTTTCGTAGGTCTTTAGGATGCACACAAAACTTAGTAATACCAACAATATTATCAAGTAAACCAAGATCTACCAGCAATTCTGTCTGGCTAGGAACTAAGGATATAATTCTTTTGGGTATTTCTGTAAAGTGTAGTTTTTGTCCTATTTGATCTACTACAGTAATCATAACAGATTATCGTGCATTTAGTAGTACTTCCATCTGTGACTGTAGCTCTTTTGCAGCAGTTCGCGAGGCTTGTGCAAAATCTTCGTCTTGTGATTTATAAATAATTCCTCGGGAAGAATTAATAAGAAGCCCTACATCTTCTGTCATTCCATATTTACAAACTTCTTCAAGACTTCCGCCTTGAGCTCCTACTCCTGGAACTAATAAAAAAGATGATGGAATGATCGTTCTTATCTCAGCTAGAAAACTGGCTTTTGTAGCGCCTACAACATACATTAAGTTTTCGGCACCTTCGTATGTTTTTGATGTAGCTAATACTTTCTTATAAACTTCTTGACCATCTATCATTTGTGTCTGGAAGTCAAAGGCTCCTTTATTAGACGTTAATGCGAGTAGTATAGTATGCTTTTCGCGAAAGCTTAAAAAAGGCTCCACACTATTTTTACCCATATATGGAGCTACCGTTACAGAGTCGAAGTTAAGATTTTCAAAAAATGCTTTTGCATATCTACTTGATGTATTACCTATATCACCACGTTTTGCATCTGCAATGGTAAATTGCTCTGGATACTTTTCATTAATATAATTAATGGTTTTTTCTAGAGATTGCCATCCTTTTATACCGTATGCTTCATAAAAAGCAGTGTTGGGTTTATATCCCACGCATAGATCTTGTGTTGCATCTATAATCGCTTTATTAAATGCAAAAATAGGATCTTCTTCTTCAAGTAAATGCTTTGGTATTTTATCTAGATCTGTATCTAATCCTACTATTAGAAAAGATTTTTTCTTTTTAATTTGATCTACAAGAAATTGAGTGGTCATAAATTAGAAATAATAATATAATTATTTTTTATTTTTCCTATTACCAATAAATAGATATAATAGTGATCCTAATATGGGTAAAAGAAAAGCAACAAAAATCCAAACGAGTTTTTCTGTTGCTTCAAGTCTCTTATTTTTTAAAATTAAAATTGCCATTAAAAACGGAATACCAAAGACAACAAATAATAACATCAGTTGCCAAGGTCCTATCATTCTTAAGACAAATAACTCCATATATTACAAGTCTCCTTCATTAAACTTGAGTTTCTCAGTATTTTCTACTAGTCTAAGTTCTTCAAGTATTTTCTGGATATCTCCATTTACAATATTTTGTAAATCATACAGTGTAAGTCCTATTCTGTGATCTGTCACACGTCCTTGCGGATAATTATAGGTACGTATTTTTGCACTACGATCACCACTACTTACTTGTGAGTTACGTTTTGCAGCATCTTCTTCCTGCTTTTTTGCAAGTTCTAAGTCATATAGACGTGAGCGCAGTACTTTAAAAGCTTTCTCTTTGTTTTTATGCTGTGATTTTTGATCCTGACATTGTGCCACAAGTCCTGTAGGAACGTGTGTAAGCCTTACTGCCGAGTATGTGGTATTTACAGACTGACCTCCTGGTCCAGAAGAACAGAAATAATCTATTCTTACATCTTTTGGATCTATTTGTACATCAAACTCTTCGGCTTCTGGTAATACCATTACTGTTGCTGCACTGGTATGAACACGGCCTTGAGTTTCTGTTTGAGGAACACGTTGTACACGATGCACGCCTGCTTCAAACTTCATAGTGCCATATACATCTTGACCCGTAATTTCAAATTGTATCTCTTTAAAACCTCCAGATGTTCCTTCACTATAATCTACGGTGCTGTGCTTCCATCCAGGTACAGAGTCTACATATTTTGTATACATTCTATATAGATCTCCTGCAAAAATACTTGCTTCATCTCCTCCGGTTCCTGCTCGTATTTCTACCACAACATTCTTTGCATCTTCTGGATCTTTAGGAATGAGCATCATTCTTATTTTTTCTTCCAGTTCTGGTATTCCAGACTTAGCCTCTTCATATTGAAGCTTTGCCATTTCTACCATCTCATCATCACTCCCATCTGCTATGATCTCTTCTGCCTCTTTGAGATTTTCTGTAAGTTCTATATATACCTCACGCTCATCCATAAGCGCTTTGAGATCACTATATTCTTTATTGAGCTTTACATAACGTTTTTGATCTGATATAATATCTGGTTGTATAATCAGGTCACTAACCTCATCAAAACGTTGTTTTACAATCTGTAATTTATCTAACATCTGCTTTCTTAAATGATGAGCGAATTTACAATAATTTCATCTAGGATAAAATATTGATTGTTGGAGTAGCGCTTTTGCCAAAGCATATACATTATACTGAGCTTATAGATTCTAAAAAATAGAATAAAAAAAGTGATTGTAAATTTTACAATCACTTTTTAATCTTATATCTATTATTAAATTATCCTAATAGACCTTTTGCTTTATCAAGCAGGCTTCCTCCACCTGCTCCTCCTAGCAAATCACCTATATTACTAATATCAAATCCGCTATCTTCTTCGCTAGTAGACATAAATTTTTCTTTTAATCCATCTACTAAACCAGGAGCTATATTACTTGCCTCTGCTTGAGCTTCTTGAGCATTCATTCCTTTACTTTGTAATATTCCACTAAGATTACCAACTAGTCCTTGAAAAATGCCATTACTTTCTGAGGCAACTCCATCATTAGAAAATAAACTAGTTACATCACTAAGATTTCCTGATTGCACCTGACTCATAAGGCTATTTAATAGTTGTGAAGAGCCTTCCTCTGCAGCTGCTTGCGTTGCTTCTGCTCCAAGTGAATTAGGAAGCATTTTTTCTTTAAGTTTTTGTACTGCTAAATCTTTTAATAAATCAAACATAATATTTTTTAAATTTTGGGTTTTTATAATAGCCTTAATATAAGAAAAAATTAGAAAACAAAAGCTAATTAGCTATTAAAAATTATATTTTAACTATTTAAATGTTTTTAAAGTTAATATTTTTCTTACAAATATTTAAAGCCATTTTTAAGAACTTTACCTTAAAAATAATTAGATAAAGAATGATAGATTAGTATGGTTTTAAAATCAAGAATAGCATTTGGTGGTGGCTGTCATTGGTGTACAGAAGCTGTTTTTAAAGCACTAAAAGGTGTTGTTATAGTTGAGCAAGGATACATCACTTCTATAGCTCCTAATGATTTTTTTTCTGAAGGTGTGATTGTACATTATGACCAAAGCATAATTTCTTTACCTCAACTTATAGAAGTACATCTTTTCACACATAAATCTACCAGCAATCATAGTTTTAGAGAGATGTATAGATCTGCTATGTATTGGTATGATAAAGAACAGGAAACCGCTTTCGCGAAAGCTATACAAAAGCTTCAACCTTTATTTTCTAAAAGTATTATTACTGAAGCATTACCTTTTATGAGTTTTAAACCCAGTCGAGAATCTATTACAGATTATTATTCAAAACATCCTAATGCTCCTTTTTGCACTCGATATATAAAACCTAAATTATCATTCCTAAATGAGAATTATAGTGATATTATAAAACCTTCTACTTAATTAATACTCAAAAGTTCCGTATGAGCTTTTAATGGTAAGTTTTTTTCCTTCAGGACGATCTGCAACACGACCTATTATTTGAGCATCTACATTAAAAGAGGTAGAAATATCTATAAGATCTTGAGCAACTTCTTCTGGACAATAAATCTCCATACGATGTCCCATATTAAATACTTGGTACATCTCTTTCCAGTCTGTATTACTTTCTTTTTGGATAAGATCAAAAAGAGGTGGTGTTTTAAATAAATTATCTTTTATAATATGTAGACTTTCTACAAAATGAAGAATCTTTGTTTGTGCCCCGCCACTACAGTGTACCATCCCGTGAATAGTATCTGCATTATATTTAGAAAGTATCTTTTTAATAATAGGTGCATATGTTCTTGTAGGAGACAATACCAATTTTCCAGCATCTAATGGACTATTTTCTACTTGATCTGTAAGCTTTTTAGACCCACTATATACCAAATCTTCAGGTACTGCTGCATCAAAACTTTCTGGATATGCTTTTGCCAAATATTTATTAAACACATCGTGCCTTGCAGAAGTAAGCCCATTACTTCCCATACCACCATTGTATGCTGTCTCATAACTCGCTTGACCAAAAGACGATAAGCCCACAATAACATCTCCAGGACGTATGTTTGCATTATCTATCACGTCACTGCGTTTCATACGTGCTGTTACTGTAGAGTCTACAATAATAGTTCTAACAAGATCTCCCACATCTGCGGTTTCACCACCTGTAGAGTGTATCGTTACTCCATAAGATGTAAGTTCTTCTAATAACTCTTCAGATCCATTTATAATGGCTGATAAAACTTCGCCAGGAATTACATTTTTATTACGGCCTATAGTAGATGATAGCATAATATGATCTGTAGCTCCTACACACAAGAGATCATCTATATTCATTATAAGTGCGTCTTGAGCGATACCTTTCCATACAGAAAGATCACCTGTTTCTTTCCAATACATATATGCAAGAGAAGACTTTGTGCCTGCTCCATCTGCGTGCATTACAAGACAATACTCTTGATCTCCCGTAAGTGCATCTGGTACTATTTTACAAAAAGCTTTAGGAAAGAGTCCTTTATCAACATTTTTAATTGCATTATGCACATCTTCTTTTCCGGCAGAAACACCTCTTTGCGCATATCTTTTCGAAATTTCTTGGCTCATATCCTAATTTTAAAGTGCAAAAATAGGGATTATATAATGGGACTAAAAATGTATCCTAACGCTATTTTGTAAAAACATTGCACCTTATTATAATGACTATTTATAATAAAAAAATGGACTAGTACTTACTAATCCATTTTTATGATGCTTAACTTCTAAATTTATATATCAATAAATTATTAATTCCCTCCGTTAGCTTCGTTTTGAGCTTCATTCTTCATCTTTTCATTAGGAATCAAAACAATATTCACACGACGGTTGTGGGCTCTTCCTTCTGGAGTATCATTAGAAGATACTGGACTTGTTTCTCCATACCAGTTTGTAGTAAAACGACCTGGACTCATATTTTTAGTATTTACAAAATATCCCGTTACAGCTTCTGCTCGTTTTTGAGATAATGTCATATTATATGTATCAGAACCAGAACTATCAGTATGCCCTATGATTAATACATTAGTATCTGGAAATTCAAGAAGCAAATTATACATCTTATCTAAAGTTACCCTAGATTGTTCTGTAATATTGTGCTTGTTTGTATCAAAATTAATTCCGCTGTTTTCATCAAATGTTACGACTATATCATCATCTACACGTTCAATCTCAACACCAGGAATTTCTTCTTCAATACGCTGTGCATTTTTATCCATTTTATTTCCAATAAGTACACCTGCAGTACCTCCTACTACACCTCCAATAACAGCTCCTATTTCTCCATTTCCTCCTTTTCCTATATTATTACCTAATATCGCACCTAAAACGGCTCCACCTGTAGCTCCTATTACACCTCCTTTTTGCTTATTATTTGCATTTTGAACTGCTCCGCAATTTGTAAGAGAGATACTTAAAATAAGTACCCATATTACTACTCCTATTTTTTTTGTGTCAAGTTTCATATTCAACTATTTTATTAAATTATATATTAATCTACTTTAGTAAAATTTAGTGATATTGTTACAGGTGTACCCTCCACACTAACTGTTTGTTGCCATTGCATAGTAGTATCATCTAGTTGTGTAAGAGAAAACCTATATCCTTTGGTTTGATTTTTATCTGCTTTTCCTAATTTTGATGTTGGCTTTAATAAAAAATCATATAGACCTGTCTCTGCATTTATCTCTTGAACAGTAAAAATAAAATAGCGTTCTCCAGAGTTACAGTCATTATTAGTTATAGAATATAAACCTGAGTTATTATTAGGGATAAATTGCCAAGTACTTCCTTCAAAACAAGCCTCTGTCTCGTCTTGAAGCAACTTAATGTTATAGGTGCCTGATTGATTATGACTTATAGTATTTAACTGCCAATTTCCTTTCATTACCTTTTTTGCTTGGATAACCGTCTTAGGAGTACCACAAGATACTAAAATCAATATAAAAGCTAAAGAAAACTTTACAAGTGTGTTCATTTTAAAATATGTTTTACTGTTTATACGATTTATTTTGGCAGATAGATTTTTTGTTTCATTAAAAATAAAATTTTTTTATTACAAAAAGGAAAACAAAAACCTTAATATCCTTTAATCGATATGCCAAAAGATATTCTCGACAAACAACATATTTTATTTATAAAACACGTATTTCTTACAATTAATTTACTATTAAAAATAGTAGTTACGCTTTCGCGAAAGCGTAGCTAATTACAATATCTTACTATTTAAAATAGATAAAACTTCTTGTTCTTATCTAATTCCAATCTGGCATACTAGCTTCTGTAAATAATTGGTCTGTAGTATTTGCATTACCAGCATCTAAAGAAAATGTAAACACACTAGGAATAGCATCTGTATTATTTAAAGTTCTTGTAAAAATTATAAATCCTTCAGATGGAGAAAAACTTGGATCTAAGTCGTTTTCTCCAACAATCACATTAGTTGCAAGCTCTGTTGTAGTATCGTCTACAATATCATAAACAAAAAGACGAGAAGAAAACAACCTATATTCTGTATTTTGTGACTCTGAAGTATCTCTAGAATACAACACTTGATCTCCATTTGCACTAATTTCGACACCTCCTACAGCACCACTTAAGCCTTCTAGAATTATTGTCTCTTCTTCTCCTGTAGATAACCGTAATGTATAAATTCTCACATCATATCCTTGGGTATTATTAGTTTTAATTAAGATGAGATCTTCATTAAATTCTTGTATATCTATTTCTGATATGAAAGAATTATCTGAAGTTGTATATAATGCCATATTACCCGTTCCATCAGGATTAATTCTATACAATACATTAAATGATGTATACAAAAGATAATCTCCATTAGGTCCCCAAGCAAAATCAAGTTGATCTTGCCTAAAACCAGCAACAGGAATATTTTGTGTTACCTGTTGTACATTTTCACCCGTGAGATCCATAGTAAATAAATGTGTATCTCCTCCTACAGATCTTAAAAATGCTATTTTTTGCGCTATACTATTTCTTCTAGGTCTAAAACTATTTGTCGAAGAAGTGGTTAACTGAAATAAATTTTCGTCTACACTAGTTCCATCTGTGTCTGTAACAGAACTACCAGAAAAAATAACACTATTAGTTCCTTCTTGCTTTACAAATAAGAATGGATTAGAAGGAAATGATAAGGTAGAAAACTCTCTAATAAGAGATAAAACAGGGTCATTTTCACCATCAGAAACAGAAACTTGCCAGAAATAAGTTGCTCCAAGATCTAAATCTGAAACAGTGAGTGTACTATCATTCTCAACTGAAAAATTTCTAATTTCATTGGTAAATGAGTTTCTAATTTCAATATCATAGGTTAATATCTCTGCATTAGAAGTTACAGTTTCCCATTCTAATACAACTTCGCTCTCCAAATCATTTGCTCCATCTTCTGGAAATAATAACACAGGAGCTGTAGGAACTTCAAGGGAAAGATCTGTAGGTAAAAGCTCAAAAGCTACTACAGATTCTTGATTATCAAAAATTTCTACTCCTTCAAAAGCTGTATCAAAACCAGTAAAATTTGCAGCTACCGAATAATTATCTACCGAAATATTAGGTATTGAAAAATTACCTTGTGCGTCTGTAAATACTGTAGTAGTAGATGGTGTCGTGGTTATTGTTACATCTTCTAGAGGTTCTCCATCTATACTTGAAATAACTGTACCTCGTAAGCTACCAAAAAACTCTTCTTCGATAGTATCTTCAGAACAACTTACTAGAAGTAATACAATAACTATACTACTTAATAATCTTTTTATAAGAGATTGCGTCTTCATTTTCAATTTCTTTTGCTTTTGTTATTCTTTGTTTTTGTTTTTTTTCCAGTTGAAATTGTAATTTAATCCAACTCCAAAATTGTAGTAAAAGTCATTTCTTGTACCATTTATTCTTCCATCAAGCTCATCACTATTAACAATATTATGTTCTCCAAATACTTTAATACCTACACGAGGATTAAACTTATATTGAAACCCTAGTCCGTACTGAATTTTAAAAAAGCTACGTCCTAAACTTGCAGACTCTTCTTCTGGTTTGACAATATCTATAGCAATGCCCGGACCTGCATAAATAAATGGGGCAAAATTGTCCTTATGAAGTACATAAAACACTCCATTTAAATCTAGCCCTCCATAAATATTTGAAAACTGATCTCCATTATTGAGGTTAAAAACAGAAGCTCCTATACTAAGATCAAAATTTTTATTAAGTCTTGTTTGATAGGTTCCTCCCACATAAAAACCAGCTTCTTTTGTTGCAAAATCGCCATCTATATGATTTGTACCTCCAGATAGTGACAATGTATTTTTATATTTATCATCTACAAATAATCTATTATACAGTCCTAAAGACTCATCATACTCTTTAGACTCCAAATAATTACTCACGAGTTTATCGTTAACTTCTTCACCACCTTTTGCTCCCCAAATTCTGTCTTTAACTCCTTCTATTATTAGATCGTGAACTGCTTTTTCTATAGCATCTTTTACAGCTATATGTACCGGCTCATTTTGAGTAATTCCCGTCTCTGCTTCTAAAAGTCTTTGAAACTTCACAAACCGAAAGAAACTAGCATCTAATGCCTGTGATAAAATTGTTTTTGAAACGTATACTGTTTTTAAAATCTCACCATTTGTAGTAGAAACAGCACGTAAATACACTGTAATTCTATCTTGTCTATATCTGGCAGATCCCCCAAGTCCAAAGTAACGTACTCCTATTCCTCCTGTGACTATATTAGTATCATAAGAAATGATTCCTCCTTCTAGAATTAAGCCAGCATATAAAAGCGGTGGTAATGCAGGAGTATTAGGATCTAGATTTTTTATATACTCTTGCTTTGTATTTCTAATAATATTGCGCTCTGTAGTTAAATTACTTAAGTTCTCACGCTCTATAGGTCTAAACCATCCAGAATCTTCAAGTGCTTTAATTAATATTGTTGTAGAACCTTGAGAAACAGCAGTGCTAAAAGTACTTCCATTCTCTACAGGTTTAAATTGACCGGTTTGATCACTAAAGTTATATACTGCAACTTCTAAAGGAGTTTGCGCTTCTGGTAAATTTTCTAGAATATCTGTAGATCTACTTTTTTCACCTATGCGAGCAGCTTCCTGTACAAAAGGTTGGTTAAAATATGCGCTACAAGATGAGAAGAGTGTTATGATCAATATAAAAATGATCATTCTAAAATTTAATGTATTGAATAGCATTTTAATTAGGTACTATAATTTGTGATTCCTCTCCTGTTGTGGTATCTAGAATATTAATAACCAAACCTTCTAATCCTTCAAAAATCTCAATAGCAAATTCTCCAGCTGTAAAAGTTCCAGGTTCTTCAAAATTAAGAGCATCTAGCTGTTGCTGAGTGAGCGTGCGAGACAATTGACTAAAAATTTGGGTATTTACATTATCTGCAAAACGCTCTAATTCTGTTCTTGTATCTGCCTGCAATGTATTGGGATCTTGTAAACTATTTTGAGCATTTGCAGAACTCAATATTTGCTGATAATTAAAAGCATTAGTCCCTCCAAAAAATGGACTAATAGGCTGGTAGGTAAACTGTTGTGCATTTACAACTCCAAGAGTACCTAGAAATAGGATTAATGTTAAAAAAAATGTCCGTCTCATACTATTAATATCTAATAAAATCTGTTTTTTGTTTTTCTAAAATCTGAAGCCTTCGTAACACAAAATTGAAAACCTCATTTGCTTTTTGGGTTAAAAACTCTTTTCGAGGTTGTGTAAAAAACTGAGATACAATCTGATCTTCTACTTTTACAATAATTCTAGTATTTCTTCCTCGACCAAATGTCTCTGTTATAAAAATATTTTTATCTGTAGTTATCTGTTTATCAATATACTGAGAATGAAAGTATCTAAAAAAATCTCGACCAGACTTAGTGATTGTTTTTTGTATAACAAAACCTTGTTTTACAAAACCATCTTGAGGTTTTGCTTGATCACTTAGAGCTACAACTTGTTGTTCTAGCAAAGGTTTTAAATCGGTTTGTCCTCCTTTATCAAGCTCAATTCTATCTTTTCCTAATGGTTTTCCATTCTCATCATATAGAATGAGAAGGATAATAGACTTTTTATCGAAATAATAATTTAGGGTAAGTTTGTTTACTATTTTTCTAGTACCAGATTTCATAAAAAATCTTTTTTTCTCACTTGTTTTAGAAACTGTACTATCTGTATTAGTTGTAAAAAGGCTGTATTCGTATATTAGACTATAATCAGTTAATGTTTTGTTTTCTACTCCTGCTTTTAATGTTATAAACTCACTACTAGGCTCTATAAGAATCTTTGCTGCAACTTCTTTATTGTAAAATTGACTAAAAGCTTTTGTGCTGATACCTATTAATAACAACACTGTAAAAAATAGTCTGATTCTTGAAACAACCATCTCTTTTATGAACATCTTAGTTGAAACTTCGAATTATAATGGTGGGTGAAGCTTCTGTTTGTGTAAACTTTAAAGAACGCGTGAGATTATTACTACCATAGCGCTCAAATGATAAATAATTTCCTTGCTGTTGAAGCTCTAAAGAAATATCTTCTTGAGGGTTTGTCACAAAATCAATGATATTATTATCATTCCCATTTTGTAATATATCTGTAAATACTGTGTTTACTTGGTAATCTAAAAATGTGTTATTAGCATTTCCGTTTTGTACAATACCAATATCGCTTGAATTAGCTATTACTGCTACATTTACATTATTAAAATCTCCTATTTGCTGAAGAAAAACACTATTCCCATTTATATTATCACTTATAGAATTCGTGGTATTATCTATTCCTAATAAATTGAAAACTATTGGAACATTTATTGGTAAGTTGTTGTCTTCTAATTCGGCTTCTATATTATCATTGTTTTCGTCTTCACTATAATTTTGAGAAGTACAAACAGTTATAGAAAAAAACAAAAGAAGAATTAAAAAAAACTTTTTTTGACTAGAAATCAGTATGTAATTAAGCATAATTTCTTTTTTTAAAAAGAGGAAATTTATTCTAAAAAGTATAGAATAAACTTCCTCAAAATTTAAATTCTTAATAATCATCAGGTTTATAGGGATTACAACCTGTTGGTTATTTAGAACATCCCTTATTAATAAGGAGATGTTGTTACTGTAAGGTGTGGTACTGGCTCTAAAGTTGGTACATTAGGAGTAAACTCATAACGCTCACCAAAGATTAACTCAGTTTGATTGTCTGGTAAATCAGCTCCATTAGACTGGAATACAGCAGCTTTATTGTGCCATCCATCTTGGTTAATTAATGAACTTTGTCCTTCCATTTGATTAACTAAAGCGTGGTTAAATCCTCCTACTTGGTTTGTAGTAGCTACAGAGTTACTCCACATTTGAGTAATGTGTGCAAAGTTTGTGTCTCCTTCTTGAGTAGTAGTTGCTAAGTTATTATTTCCTACTTGCTTACTTTGAGCCTTGTTAGCAAGACCTAATTGAGTATTAACAGAGATGTTATCCCATCCATCTTGATCTTGGAAAGAGAAGTTACCAGTAGAAGCTGTTCCTGTAGAATTATCTTGGTTTGCTTCTGCATAGTTATTACCTCCTACTTGACGCTGCTTAGCATAATCACCATCATCAGTTGGGTTTGTTCCAGACTGATTGATTAATGCACTGTTTCCAGCTCCTCTTTGATCTTGGATAGCAATTGCATTATCAGAAGTTACACCATCTACTCCTTGATTAATAACTGCAGTTTCACCTAACTCACTTTCTAAAGCGGTAGAACGTTGTACTTGTAATGCTTGGTTTGCATCACCTAACTGATTTGTCTCAGCATAGCTACGACCACTATCACTTCCTGCGATAGACTCATTAGGAGCTTGATCTATTACAGAGATATTATCTGCGCCATTTTGAGAAACTACAGCTTCCATACCAGCACTAAGATCTTCACTAGCAACCTGAAGAACTGTAGATAAGTTATTTGTTCCTACTTGATCAACTGCTGCATCATTTCTATCAAAAAGTTGTGTGATAGATGCTTTGTTTTCAGTTCCATTTTGTGTTAAAATAGCTTCGTTAGCCTCAGCTCCAAAATCTACATCATCAATACCAGGAGCTCCCTGAGAAATGATACCTATGTTGTCTGAACTCGCTGCATCATCATTACCTTGTAATAAAACCGCTTTGTTTCCATCAATGTTTGTATCTCCTCCTCCTATTTGAGCAATTGCTCCACGGTTATTAAAACCGTTTTGAGCGATTTCTGCTTGAGCATCTGCTCCTAGTTGATAAACATCTGCACTGTTACCAAATTCTACAGAAGTAGCAAGTCCATCTTGAGTAATTACAGAAGAGTTACGTAATCCTACTTGTCTCACTCTAGCTTTCTGATAATCTGCAGAATACTCAGAACCTTGAGTAACTTCAGAAGCATTAGCGTGTTGATAATTAGTTTGATTAGTTGCTACTGCTGGAGTGACTTCCTGAGCCATAGCTACTCCCCCGATCATTAGTGCCGTAGCACCTAAAAACAATTTTTTCATAATAAAATGTTTAGATTAATAAATATATAAATGGTTAATAAATACAATTTTAGAAGACTCAATTGTCTTTTAAACTAATAGTATAACTACTATCACTATTTAATACGGGGGAGTAATGTATTACTATGGAGGAGAAAATTATATTTTGTAATACGAGACAAAATTACTTTAAATCTCCAATGAGTCAAGAGATTCTTATATGTTTTCGATAAAGTGAAAAAAATATTTTTATACTTTATTACACATCTATAATAATAGCAGGGTGTGCCAAGCAAATAGTTATTTACCCCTTTTTAGAATAGGTAAAACTATACTGAGTAAATTCTTACAAACAATTCATTTTTTAAAAATCTATAAAATAGTATTCTACATTAACATCGTTTTAAAGTGAACTATACTATTTATAGAAAACGAATTTACGCTTTCGCGAAAGCAAATATCTACTCATTTTTCTTTTCAAATAAGAAAGTAGTTTCTACTTTTTTAAAGAAAAAATTATAAAAATGAAAACAAAAAAGCGTATTACAATTTTGTAATACGCTTATAAAAGAACAAAATAGGGAATTTGTTCAATCAGTATGACATTTATTAAAATAATACAAGCCTAAAATACATATATAATTATATACTTCTTTTAAAAAAAAATTATTTGTGTTAAATTTATTGTTTTATAAAAAAAGTGACTAATTATTTAATATAAAGATAATTAGACGCCCTCTTTTTTGCATTTTAAGCTTTTAGTATTCTCATATTCTCTTTTTAAAATCCAATAATGAGTTTTAATTAAATATCCCATTCCTCCCTTTTAATAAGATTTTTTATATGCATATAATGGTGCTCACTATGCCAAGCATAAATACCTATATTCTGTCTTAAGGCTATTGTATCTCCAGTTGCAGGATGCACAAATGTACGTTCAAGCTCTTTATTAGTTAACTTTTTTAATAAGCGCACTAACTTATAGTGGATTATTTCTATATGTTTTAAAGACCACTCTACAGACATACCATCAATATCTGGAAGTTTAGCCCACGCATTTTCATCATATGGCTTTATCGTTGGGTTATCTTCTGTAAGTGCCCATTTAAAACGTATATAACTATGATGATGACTATCTGCAATATGATGTACTAACTCTCGAACAGACCACCCTTCTGGTCTATAAAGAGTATCTAATTGCTCATCACTCATAGGTTCTATAATAAACCTTAATCTAGCGGGTAATTCTTCTAGGGTGGTAATCCATTTATGAAGCGTCTCTTCTGAAATTTCTTTTGGCATTACAAAAGTGCCAATCGGGTATTTTAGATGTTCCATAATCTCAAAAATAATGAAGTTAGCGATTAGTAAGAGATAATTTTATAACTGCTTATTAACAAGCTACCTATCATAATAAAGTGTATGAAAAAAGCTTGACTTATGTCAGACTTTTTTATCTATAAAAATATATACTTTTATTTTACAGCCACAAGCTCTACATCAAACACTAATGTTGCATTTGGAGGTATTACGCCTCCAGCTCCTGCAGCTCCATAGGCAAGATCTGAAGGTATTACTAAACGTGCTTTATCACCTACATTAAGTAATTGAATTCCTTCATCCCAACCAGGAATTACCTGACCTACTCCTAATTGAAAGTCAATAGGTTTATTGCGTTTAAAAGAGCTATCAAAAACAGTTCCATCAGGAAGTTGTCCTTTATAATGCACAGAAACTGTTTTTCCTTTTTCTGCTTTGGGACCATCTCCTTTTTGAATTAATTGATAACGTAAACCGCTATTTGTTTTGTCAAAACCTGTAGCAAGTGCTTCTATTTGTGCTTCTTGAGCTTCTTTTTCTTCAGCAATGCGCTTTGCTCTAGATCCTTCAAAAGTTCTAAAAGCCTCTACAGCATTCCAAGCTTTGGCCTCTGCTCCTACTCTAAGGATTTCAACCTTCTCCATCTTGTCTCCTTGAGCAACTGTATCTACTACATCTTGTCCTTCTATTACATTTCCAAAAACAGTATGCTTTCCATCTAACCAGTCTGTAGCAATATGTGTGATAAAGAACTGTGTTCCATTAGTTCCTGGACCAGCATTTGCCATAGACAATTTACCTGGACCATCGTGCTTAAGATCTGGATGTATCTCATCATCAAATTTATAGCCACCATCTCCAGTACCTGTACCTAATGGGCAACCACCCTGTATCATAAAATCTGGAATAACTCTATGAAAACCTAATCCATCATAATAAGGTGTTCCTTGTGGTTTTTGAGAGTTTTCAAGATTACCTTCTGCGAGTGCTACAAAATTACCTACAGTTCCAGGTGTTTTTTCGTGCTCAAGCTTAAGAGTTATTTCTCCTTTAGAAGTATAAATTTTTGCGTAAATACCGTCTTGCATTTTCTTTCTTTTTAATGAGGTGCAAAGATACGTATGCATTATGACCTAATAAACAAAAAAATGTATAGAAAAAATAGCTTAAGAATAATAGTACTTATTTACAAATCATCGCTTTACCTCTATCACTTCTAGGTTTTCTATCTTTCCTTGTGATACTGTAAATCGTAACATTGTACGCACTTTATGAAAACCGTGTTTTCCTATGGCTCCAGGATTCATATGCAGTAACCCTCTTTTTTTATCTGGCATTACTTTTAATATATGGCTGTGACCACAAATAAATAATCTAGGTGGATTTGCATAAATCTCTTCTCTAATAGCAGGCGAATACCTTCCAGGATAGCCTCCTATATGTGTGATTAGGACATCTACACCTTCACACAAAAATCTATTATTGAGCGGAAATTCTTGTCTAGCCTCCTTATCATCTATATTACCGTAAACAGCTCGTAAAGGTTTTCGGTTTTTTATGGCATCAGTAACTTTTAGATCACCTATGTCACCTGCGTGCCATACCTCATCTGCCCAATCTACGTGTGTGAGTATGTGATTGTCTATATAACTGTGTGTATCGCTTAGAAGGAGTATTTTTTTCATTTGAGTGCGCTTTCGCGAAAGCGTATATTTGTCCAAAAATACAACACCTTGCGTTATTTTATTGAGCTTTCTTATTTTGGTAAACATTATCACGGCTGGCAACGACAACCCAATGCTATCACTGTGCAGGAAACCATTGAGAAAGCACTTTCTACGCTATTGAGAAAGCCTGTGTCTATTATGGGTGCTGGGCGCACTGATACTGGTGTACACGCCTTGCAAATGTATGCACATTTTGATTGGGATGATGAAGACGGAATTACAGAGTATTCATTAGAACAGCTCACTTATAAACTCAATAATTTTTTACCTGTAGATATTGCTATTGCTACCATTTTTGAAGTGCCAGAAGAAGCTCACACAAGGTTTGATGCTATAAATAGATCCTATATCTATAAGATTTCTAAACATAAAAATGTTTTTACTTCAGATCACGCTTATTGCTTTAAATATGACCTAGACGTAAAAGCAATGAATGAGGCTGCACAATTATTACTCACCTATAATGATTTTGAGTGTTTTTCAAAATCAAATACAGACGTTAGAACGTATCTTTGTAATATTGAAGAAGCGTGTTGGACTGAAGAAGATAATGAATTAAGATTTCACATTACCGCAAATAGGTTTTTACGTAATATGGTAAGAGCTATTGTAGGTACGCTTTTAGAAATAGGACAACACAAAAAACCTGTTTCCTGGATGCACGATGTTATAAAAACTAAAAACAGATCTCAAGCTGGATCTTCTGTGCCTGGTCACGGTTTGTACCTTTCTAAAATCACATATCCAAAAGATATCATACAGTAATGGCAATAGAAAAAGGAAACGCATTTGACAAACAGCTATTTAAAAGACTGTTGCACTTTACAACACCATATCGCAAGCGATTATATCTTGCTGCTTTAGGAGCTATTGTACTATCTATATGCGCCGCATTGCGACCTTATTTCCTTAAAAATGCTATAGACTTAGGTATTAATAATAGATCTGTAGATCATCTATTTTATTATCTAGAATTAATGGTTGCCGTACTTTTGGGTGAGGTATTATTTCAATTATTATTTATCTATTTTTCTAACTGGATAGGTCAACAAGTGATTAAAGATATAAGGGTTAAGCTCTTTAATCATATGTTAGGCTTTAAAATGCAGTATTATGATACATCTGCAGTGGGAAGACTTGTAACAAGAGCTGTAGGAGATATGGAAACAATCTCTAGTATCTTCTCGCAAGGGCTGTTTATGATTATTGCAGATCTTCTAAAAATGAGTGTTGTTCTGGCTTTTATGTTTTATGAAAGCTGGAGACTCACACTTATTGTTCTTGCTGTTTTTCCTATAATATTATATGCAACACGTGTTTTTCAACGTGCGATGAAAGTTGCTTTTGAAGAAGTACGTACTCAAGTTGCAAACTTAAATACTTTTGTACAGGAACGAGTTACTGGAATGAAAATCGTACAGATTTTTAATAGAGAAGCTATAGAGCATAAAAAATTTCAAGAGATCAATAAAAAACATATGGATGCTTGGAATAAAACAGTATGGTATAATTCTATTTTCTTTCCAGTTGCAGAAATATGTACCTCTATTACTATAGGTCTTATTGTTTGGTACGGCGGATTAAGGGCCGTTGGTAGTGATGTAGTAACTATAGGTCTTATCACAGCATTCATCACTTATATACAAATGTTATTTACACCCTTACGTCAAATAGCAGATAAGTTTAATACACTACAAATGGGTATGGTAGCTGCAAATCGTGTTTTTGCAATACTTGATACTTCTTCATCTATTGAAGACACTGGAGTGAGACATCTAGAACATATAAAAGGTGAGATCACTTTTAAAGATGTTAGATTTTCTTATATAGAAAATGAAAAAGTATTAAAAGGAGTTTCTTTTACCGCAAATCCTGGAGAAACTATTGCTATAGTAGGATCTACTGGTGCTGGAAAATCTACAATAATTAACCTATTAAGTAGATTTTATGAAATAGATAGTGGTAGTATATTAGTTGACAATATTAATGTAAAAGATATCCCTCTTAGTGATTTACGAACTGAAATCGCTGTAGTTTTACAAGACGTTTTCTTATTTGCTGATACTATACTTAATAATATCACACTTAAAGATCCTTCTATTACAGAAGCTCAAGTTATTGAAAGTGCTAAAGCTATAGGAGTTCACGATTTTATAACTAGCTTACCTAATGGATATTATTATAATGTAAAAGAACGTGGCGCTATGCTTTCTAGTGGGCAGCGACAACTTATTGCATTTTTAAGAGCATATGTAAGTAATCCTTCTATTTTAATTTTAGATGAAGCTACCTCTTCTGTAGACTCACATAGTGAACAACTTATTCAAAAAGCTATCCGTAAAATCACAAAAGGACGTACTTCTATTGTAATCGCTCATAGACTTGCTACAATTAAAAAAGCAGATAAAATTATCGTTATGGAAAAAGGACTCATTATAGAACAAGGGTCTCACAAAGAATTACTGCAAAAAGAAAACGGACATTATCGCAATCTATACGAAGTACAATTTATGCAAGCCGAAGCTAGTTAATCGCTAACGGCTAATGGCTAATGGTTAATGGTTAATGGTTAATGGTTAATGGTTAATGGTTAATGGTTAATGGTTAATGGTTAATGGTTAATGGTTAATTTACAATTTATAAAAATTAAAAATGAGATAGATAATTATAATTAAACTATTCTACTCGTTCAAAACTTACGACAGCTACTTTTTCAGCTTTTCCTTTAAGTGATGCACTCTCCTGTTCTATTCTATGTACTCCTTTAGGAAGCTTTGTTAATATATCTGAAAATGCTTTTGAAGCTAGAATATCTACACCTCTATCATTACATATAGATTGTATGCGAGCAGTTGTGTTAAGTACATCTCCAGAGAAAGCAATGTCTCTTTTTATTTTTCCTAACTCCCCCACCATTACTTGACCATAATGAAAGCCTACTTTAAAACCAGGTACTTCACCATAACGCTTAGTATATATAGCTGCTTTATTTTTTATTATATCATTCATTTTATAATAACAGCGAAGTGCATTAGACTTTTTTAATCCATTTTTCATTTTCCAAGTGATCACAACCTCATCTCCTACATATTGATATACTTCACCTTTGGTTTGCATAATTGCGGGTGTGATATCGTTAAAAAAGTCCTTTAAAAAATTAAAGTATTCCTTTTCTCCTATACTCTCTGCAATGCGAGTGGCATCACGTATATCTGCAAACATAAAAATGCGTGTTTCTTTTTTAGGTAAGAAATAATGCCCCATCAAATAATCTACAAAAACACCTGGACCATATTTATCATTAATCATTAATGTCACTAAAGTGATTAACACAATAAACAACCAAGTAAAGTAGCTTTTAATAAAAATTCCTTCTAGGTAAAAAGCAGAAATCTTCTCTTTGAGCGCCTCACTATCTATAGCAAGGCCTAGATAATCTGTAAAATAGTAGATAGCTCCTAAAGTTCCTATTAAAAAGGCCATTACAGTATATAAAGTAATGATTAAAATAACGGCTTTCCAGAACGCATATTTACGCAACCAAAACTCCATTACATTTACTACAAAAAAACCGCCTATAATACTAGCTATAAGAGCAACTATGAGAAATGTATTATAAGAAACTTCAAAATCAAAGTTGGAGTCAAAGCCATTTGCTGCTTTTAAAATACTATAATCATAAAAGAAAATAATATTAGCAAGTAACATCCAAGCAATAATTATAAAGAATGCTCTCCTTACATAAAATAATATCTCGCTACCTGTTATTTTTTTTGAAGAAATTGCCATTTATATATATTGAACTAAAGTGTTATTTTAAAAGATTATATATACGCTTTCGCGAAAGCAAAAAACTATTCTGATTCATTTTTTATCATTTCTGGCGTGATCTCTAAGGTATCTTCTAAACGTTTGATACTGTCATTATATATTGAATCCTTTTCTTTTGCTGCTTTTCTTCTAGCATTATCTTGATCAATACTTGATTTAATAAATTTTCCAAAAACCGAGCTATCATCAATTTCTTTACCGTTACTTTTATCTATACCTACTTTAACTCCATATATTATCATAGGTGTCATTAGAAAACAACTCAAAACAGAAATAACCACAAAAAATAATAATGTCTTGAGAATTGTAGATGCTAAATCTAATTTAAAAAGACGCTTTAAGACATATAAAGAAAAGAAAAACAATAAAAAGGAAATTCCAAAACCTACATATGTAAGTATTTGGGGGCTCCAAATTACTGAAATTTGTACTATCACACTTACTATAGATATATGACTATAGGTATATAAAAATATTACAAAATGTTCTACTAGATTATATTTTTTATGATTCCAAAAAACTATTTTTGATAGTATTGCAAAAAAAGGTATCAAAAGAATCATATATAAAGTTTGATTTTCTATAAACCAGTTTGTAATACTACTTCGCATCTCTATCTGTTCTTGACTCATCGATGAATCTAAAGATTGCATTTGTAACGCAACAAAATCTTCTAAAAACCAACCCTTTAACAAGAAATAATACAATCCAGTAAAAGAAATCGCTATCGCAAAATAATTAAATGCGGGCAAATACTTTTTACGCATCCCGTTCATATAGCCACCTATCACATCTTCTGGCTGGCGAAACATCGTGATAAACGTCTTAAAAAAAGAGTTTTCTAGATTAAGAAAACGATCAAAAAAGTCTGCTATTAAATTACGCCACGTGATTCTATTGTATATACGTTTACCTCCACAATGAGAACAAAATCGTTGGTCTAATGCTATATGCTCATTACAGTTTATACAGGTATCACTAACTTCTAGAAGTTGTGCTTTCTTTTTTTCTATTTTTTTTTGTGCTTTCTTTTCTTTTTTTGACATTAACTTTCAGGTTAGTTATACATTAATGTGTTTTTATGGCTTGTATTGTATCTTTTATTTTTTCTACACTTAAACGTATAGAGTCTTTAGTTATACTATCTTTTACTGCTTGTTTTTGTTGTTTAATAACTTCTATTTGATCCTGTGTATTTTTAATGATTTCATCAAAGGCACCAAAGGAATATGCAATACCTCCAGTAATAGAAAAAAACAAACAAGTAAATGGTAATACAATAGTTATAAAAAATAATGTCTTTATAAGAATATTCTTTATTGTCATTTCAAAAACTCGATATAACACATATGCTGTATATATAATAGGACCAATAACTGTAAGACCAGATAACATAAACTGCACTGTATTAGACCATATAAATAATACTCCTAATAATGAAAGTAGTATTTGAAATTGAGAATAGGCATACAAATGAATAACAAGATGTTCTATAAAATTATATTTTTTATAATTCCAGAAAACTATTTTTGAGAGTATCGCATAAAAAGGAATATTTATAAAACTTAAGATACTTTGGTAATCAAACATAAAGTTTATATTCTTAAGCACAGCATCGCTATTTTCAATCTTTATTCCATCTGAAAATCCTGAAGAAAATAACCCTAAATTTTCAGAACCTAAAAACCAATTTCTAAATACAAAAGTGTAAAAACTAGTTATGGTAAGTGCTATTGCAAAATAACCAAATGCAGACATATAGCGTTTTCGCAAACCGTTTATATAACCATCTATTACATCTTCTGGTTGTTTAAAAAGGTTAACAATAGTTTTAAGCAATACATTTTCTATATTAAGAAAACGCTCTGTAAAATCTTCAAATAAATTTCTAACAGTAAGTCTATTATAAATGCGTTTTGCTCCGCAAGAAGGACAAAATTTTTGATTAACAAATAGATGATGTCCACAGTTTTTACACTGATTTAATACTTCAAGTTTTGTTGAGCTTTTTTCTTGATTATCTTGTAACTCTTCTGTCATAAATTATTAACTCAAATCACTTTCTAACAAAGTACGTAGTTCATCTACAGTTTTAAAAAGCACAAACTTTCCATCTTTAACATAACTTATGTCTCCTGTCTCCTCACTTACTACAAGTGCAAGTGCATCTGTTTTTTCTGTAATTCCTACTGCAGCTCTATGTCTCAAACCAAATCGCAATGGTATACTACGTTCTTGTGTTACTGGTAAAATAACACGTGTGGCTGTTATTTTATTTTCTTCGATAATCATTGCTCCATCGTGTAGTGTAGAGTTTTTATAAAACACACTTTCTATAATAGGCCGATTTACTTGTATATCCATACGATCACCAGAATCTTTTACAAACTCAAGACTTGTTGTGCGTCTTATTACAATAAGAGCTCCTGTTTTTGTTGCTCCCATTTTATCACAAGCTCCCAAAATTGCATTAATATCTACTTTAAGAATAGACTCTTTTTTAGAAAAATTTAAGCTTTTAAAAAGACCTCCATTAGTAAGATTTGTACTTCCTATAAGTAATAAGAATTTTCTAATCTCTTGTTGAAATACAACTATAAGTGCAAACATTCCTACTCCTATAAACTGCCCTAAAATGGTACTAAGCATTTCCATTTTGAGTAGTACAGTAAGTTGCCATATCAAGTAAATAAACACTATCCCTATAAATATATTAATGGCAACAGTGCCCTTTACTAGTTTGTAGAGATAAAACATCAAAAATGCAACCAGTACTATATCTATACCATCGAGTATGCGTATGTTTTCTATTAATTCCAAATAATAAAGGCTTTTCGTAAAAATAGAAGAATAAAGACTATTCAAAAAACTTCCATCTATAAAATTATCAATACATAATAACTTTAAAGTAACAGCTTGCAATTAATTGTTAAGATTTTCGGCTTAGGGTATATCACTAAAGAGGTGTTAGTGCGCTTTCGCGAAAGCGTAAAAACCATTCCTTATTTCCACTTAATATTACAACCTATACTTGCTTTTTGTATTTCAGACTGTGGTTTACTACTAAATAAATTATCTAATGCTTCTCTTAAATCACGGCCATTTACCGATATTCCATTACCTGGACGACTATCATCTAACTGACCTCGGTATACTAATCTATCATTTGCCCCAAAAACATAAAAATCTGGTGTACACGCAGCATCATACTTTTTTGCTACTTCTTGAGATTGATCAAATAAGTACGGAAATGTGAAATTATTTTTATGCGCATTTTTCCACATTAGCTCTGGGCCATCTTGAGGATATACTTCTATATCATTACTACTTATTGCTACAAAACCAAAACCTAGAACACGATAATCATTTGCAATACGTACAATCTCTTCTATCACGTGAATTACAAACGGGCAATGATTACATATAAACATTACAACAGTACCTCGTTCTCCCCGGATATCTTTATAACTACAAAGCTGATTTGTAACCGTATCTACTAGCTCAAAATCTGGAGCTTTAGTTTCTAATGGTAACATATTTGAAGGAGTTAATGCCATAGGTATAGTAAAAAGATTAATGATCGTTATATAATATATGTCGCAAATATAAATAGATGTTACAGTTGTTTATAACAAATTAATATCTCACTAAGATCACGTATTATTGCTAGACTAACAAAATTTACTTTTAGTGAGTATAAATAAAAATGATATCTCTTGAGACAGATTGAAGAAAAATATAAATCATTACTTAATGATGTACGTAATGATAATTCTTTATTACATCAATATAGTTATGAAAATGCAACAGATAATTCTGGAAATCAAATCGCAAGACAACGCCTATTAATTGCATTAAAAAATTATAAAAGAAGTAGTGATTATAGTATTGCTTCTTTCATATTTGAAGAAGAGGTAAAAGCAAAACATCATTTTGAACAAATAGAAGATTACTACTCAGATATCTTAGAGTTAAGTGCTCTTATTCTTGTTTCATTTAAAAATGTTAATGACATTTTAAGAATGGTAGATGATCGACCCAATCAAGAAGGTATTTATGTCGAAGTAGATCCCAGAGTATTTTTATTATATGGAAAAGATATTTGTTTTAATTTTCTTAATAACTCTATAGATCCTAATGCTAAGCTTGTGCTTCAAAAATTAGATCGCTTTGAAGGTGATATTACTCCACAAATCATAGAAGAGCTTAAAGAAGAGTATGATGAATATTATAGTGTTTTTAAATTTCCTATAAGTGATATTATAGAGTTTTGTATTAATACTGAAGATGCAGAAACTGTTAAACCTGAAGCTCATAAATGGTATAGATCTGTCAAGAAATGGAATGAATTTGAAGTAAAAAAAGGTCTTAAAATAGCAGAAATGATAGACAATCTCTCTTTTACCTCAAAAATGAATACTGTAAAAGAGCAATTTATAAAAGAACACAAAGAAAAAACTGATATAATAAATAAAGAAAGAACTGCCGATGAAAAAATTTCTAAGAAAACAAATGTTCTAGCAATCACTTTATTTTTATTAATATTTATTGGGTTTGCTGCTACATCTATGATGGCAGCAATGATAAGCTCTATGGAAGAAGACACTCTTATTGATCGTTTACCTTATTATGGGGTATCTCTTATAACTCTCATTATAGGAGCATATACCTGGAAAGGTATAAGATATACCAATACAAACGATCTTATCTATTTTAAAGAAGAATACCTCTCTGGTAATCGCTCTCCAGAAATAGAATGGACATATACAGGTAATAAGTGGAATAAATTTGCTCAAGAATATTATGATAATCTCATTAAAAAACAACGAATCATTATAGGAATTATCGCCGTTGCTTTTGTTATTTTGGGTATTATTTTTCAAGATATCACTCTCATCACAATGCTATGTTGGGTATCTATTCTTGCAATTACTTTATATTATTTTAATGGTTATAAAACATATGAAGAGAAGAAAGACGCTTTCCTAAATACAAGACCTCCTACTGTTAAAATATATAACAAAGGACTTATTATAGGTGACAAATATTACTTCCCATACAATACAAGATATATCTGGCTATTGGGCTTTGAGGTGATACAAAAGGATGGTGTTCATTTTCTTGAAATTACAAGAAATATAAGAGGAGGAGAAGATCCAGATGCTAATATAAATAAGTTTATGATCCCCATTCCTGAAGGCAAAGAAGATGAAGCAAGAGGATTAACTATAACAAGAATTTAATAAAAATAAAAAGCTACATTCTCTATATAATAAGAAATGTAGCTTTTTAAAATAGTAGTAATTAAATTATTACTTAATCATCTCATAAGATCGATTAATAAAGTTTGTAAGATCTTCTCCTTTTAAAAGGTTTTGAGACAGTTTTGCAAGGTCAAATGATTGTTTAATAAGACGTTGTTTCTTTTTTTCTGTCTTTGTGTTTAAAATCTCAGAGACAAGCGAGTGATTTGCATTAACAACTAAGTTATACATCTCTGGCATATTACCAAACATATTCATACCGCCACCACCGGTTTGCTGCATCTCTTTCATACGTCGCATAAATTCTGGTTGAGTAATTATAAATGGTGCTGCCTCACTATCCATTGCTTCTACTTGTACTGTATAAGATTGAGAAGCAATGGCATCAGTTATCGCTGTTTTTACAGTCTCTTTCTCTTCATCAGAAAGTTTTGAAATTTGTGTATCTTCTTTCTTGATCAAGTTATCTATATGATCTCCGTCTACACGTACAAAACTTATATCTTCTTTACTAGTTTCTAGCTTTTGAATAACGTGAGGCACAATAGGAGAATCTAGTAATAATACTTCATATCCTTTTGCTTTTGCACTCTCTATATAAGCGTGTTGTGCATCTTTATCACTTGCGTATAATATAACAAGTTTATTATCCTTATCTGTCTGGCTATCCTTAATTTTTTCTTGTAGCTCTTCCCAAGTAAAGAATGTGTCATCTACAGTTGGGTATAGTGCAAATTTCTCTGCTTTATCAAAGAACTTATCTTCAGAAAGCATTCCGTACTCAATAACTACTTTAATGTCATTCCACTTTTTCTCAAAATCTTCACGATCATTATTAAAAAGCGACTTTAACTTATCTGCTACTTTACGAGTAATGTAACCTGATATTTTCTTTACAGCTCCATCTGCCTGTAAATAACTACGAGACACATTTAATGGAATATCTGGAGAATCTATCACACCACGTAACATTGTTAAGAAATCTGGCACAATTCCCTCTACATTATCTGTGACAAAAACTTGGTTTTGATACAACTGTATTTTATCCTTTTGTATACTAATATCTTGAGCAAGTTTAGGAAAATACAGGATTCCTGTTAAGTTAAAAGGATAGTCTACATTTAAATGTATATTAAATAATGGTTCTTCAAACTGTGTAGGATATAACTCTCTATAGAAGTCTTTATAATCTTGATCTTCAAGATCTGCAGGTTGTTTTGTCCAGGCTGGATCTGGGTTATTTATAATATTATCTACTTCTTGAGTAGGAGCTGGATCTTCTTCTTTTGCATCTTCTGGCTTAGGAAGCGTCTCTGTTTTCATACCAAATTTAATTGGTACTGGCATAAACTTGTTATACTTTGTTAATAATTGTGAGATACGAGAATCTTCTAGAAACTCTGTACTATCTTCTGCAATATGAAGGATAATCTCTGTACCTCGCTCTGTTTTATCTGCTTCTACTAGTGTAAAATCTGGACTACCATCGCACGTCCAGTGGGCTGCTGGTTCGTCTTTAAAAGACTTTGTAATAATCTCTACTTTTTCTGCCACCATAAATGCAGAATAAAACCCAAGTCCAAAGTGCCCTATAATCCCACTATCTTTTGCTCCATCTTCATATTTGTTTAAGAACTCCTCTGCTCCGGAGAATGCTAGTTGATTGATATACTTCTCAACCTCATCTTGTGTCATCCCAAGTCCTTGGTCTAAGATGTGTAATTTCTTCCCTTCTTTATCAATCTTAACTTCTATTTGCGGGCTACCATACTCAACTTTTGCTTCTCCTATTGCTGTAAGGTGCTTTAGTTTGAGTGTCGCGTCTGTTGCATTTGAGATAAGCTCACGTAAGAAAATCTCGTGATCACTGTATAAGAACTTTTTAATAAGCGGAAAGATATTCTCTACCGATACATTAATTTTTCCTGTTGACATTTCTATATATTTTAATTTGTAATGTTCTTTAATAGTATAAGCTAAAAAAATACCATACTAGCATATGTGACAAACTGACATTTTTATGATGTCTACGCTTTCGCGAAAGCAATAAAAAAACGACACCCTATTGATAGAATGTCGTTCTGGTAATATAATTAACACTATTACTATGTATTAAGTAATAATAATTTTAATCTATTTTAATTCATTTAAATGAGGCCTTTTAATGGGTGCTACATTTGAAACGTCATATCCAGAAAAACGTTTTAAATAACTTCGTACACTTGTACCAAAAGCATCATTAAATCCTATTGTTCCTCCAGATCTTAAAAATTTCTTAACACTACCTGGTCCTGCAAGATGAGCTGCTGCAAGAATACCAGATTCTGTAACTTTAACTCCTCCTATCCATCTATTATTATAACGTGCAATATCTCTACGTAATACCCACTTATTGCGAGATGCATTTAAAAAGAATGCTTGCTCTTGAAGTAAAGGGTTTTTTAGAAAATTATATGACCCATCAATACCTAAAAGATCTAATGTAGATTGCCCAAACTGATATTTACCCATATATCCAAAACGATTTACAGTAAAATAATCACCTTGAGATTCTTTAAAAGCTATTGCTTCCTTAAATCCTATGTAATCATTTAATACAAATGGAATAGGGTTAAAATGAAAAGGAATTTCTAAAACATCTTCTTCAAATGGTACTGTGTAATCAAAGAGGCTACTTTGAGTAGTTGCATAATGAGAAAAATCATATGCCTTCTCTTTTTTTGTAGCAAAAAAGAAGATTCCTAACATACAAGGAAAAACAGTAACTTTAATTAAGTTTCTTACCATAAAAAAGCTTTTCGATTACCAAGATTTTATTGATTTTAAACCTCTTATAATTGTGATCTAATTTCGGCGGGCAAAAATATACTTTAAAAATTTACCACACAATACATTTCGATAAAACACAAAAAATCACTGTGCAATGCTCAAAATACCCTTATTACAAGAGGCTTACAAAGTATTTTACTTACTAAAAGTAGTTTAAAATACTTTTAATACTATGTTAACAGCATTAAAGATAAAATCAAAACGTCTATGACCACTATTTAAGAGTGTAAAAGTATACTTATACAGGTAAGATTTTTAACTGTGTAATAAAACTTAAAAACAGCTTTATTAACATAACGATAAAAAATCTAATATAGTGGGTAGAGAGTACATTATTAACGTTTAATTCCTTGACTATTAATCCACTTTCTGTATGCTGCGCTATTTACATTATGTTGAGAGAGAGTTTTAGCAAATTTATGGTACCCAAAATTTTGAACATCTGCCACAAAATAATAATAACTATGTTCTTCAGGGTTTAAAACAGCATCTATAGCCGAAATATCTGGCATAAAAATAGGTCCTGGTGGGACTCCTGCATTTCTATAAGTATTATAAGGAGATACCGTTTCTAGATCTCTATACAAAACTTGTTTAATAACCATATTCCAGTCATTTTTAGATTTTTTTACAGCATATATTACTGTTGGATCTGCGTCTAATTTGATTCCATCTTTTAGCCTATTAAGATATACACCTGCTACTCGTGGTCGCTCATCTACTTTTGCAGTCTCTTTTTGAACTATAGAGGCTATGGCATATACTTCTGTAGGTGAAAGGTTAAGTTTCTTAGCTTTTGCTAGTCGTTTTTCATTCCAAAAAGTTTTATAGGCTTCAAGCATTTTATTTCTAACACCTTCTGCACTTTCTTCCCAATAAAACTCATAACTATTAGGTATATACATTGCAAGCGCTGTGTCTTCATTAAAACCTTCTTCTTTTAAAAAAGTAGGATCTGTCATTGCAGCTAATAACGACAGACTATCTATATCTAGCTGTACAGCAATACGACCAGCTAGGTTTTCTATACGTTCTTGATTATTAAAAGATACTTTTACAGGAACACTCTTAAGGCGTATTGCATTAATAATTGCATTATTATTCATCCCTTTTTTAATGATGAAATGACCTGACTTTACATTAGTATCATATCGTTTCTTCTGAGCAACAGAAACAAAAGACTCTACATCTTTTAATAATGGGGTGATATCTTCTAAAACATCTTTAAATGTATCTCCTTTTGACACATACAAATGTGCTTCTTCATTATTAAAAGCTGTATTGGGTGAGAAAATGGCATTATATACTATGTAAGCAAAAATGCCTCCTACAATAACTCCTATAGTTGCAATGACAATAAGTATTTTTTTTATGTACATCTAAAAAATATATTGATATAAAAATTCATTTGTATAACGCACAGTTCCGTATATATCTTGTGTGCGTCTCCAGTCTTTTTTAAGACCTATTTTTGTAAAGGCTGCTTTTTCAAACAATGCAATACTTGCTGTATTAACTGCTTCTATATTTGCATATAATTGATGGATTTTTAAATGTAAAGCACAATAATTTTTCATAAGTTCTAACGCTTGATATGCATATCCTTTCCTACGAGCATTTGTATTTGAAATTAAGATCCCTATACCTGCACGCAAATGATGAGGATCAAAATCATAGAGATCTATCAATCCTATAAAATCATTCGTCTTTTTAGAACAAATCACAAGACGCAATTGTTTTGCTTCATAAATATCTAAATGAACATTAGAAAGATAATCTTTTAATATATGTTTAGATAAAGGAACCATTGTCTCACCTACATTCCAAAGAGTTTCATCATTCTCTACAGTATACAAAACATCAAGATCGCTAGGCTCAAGAGCCCTTAGATAGATATATTCTCCTACAAGTGTTTTCATCCCCAAATTCCTTTAAAAACAAAAGTTGCAGGACCGATAAGGTATATATTCTTATATCCATTATCAATTACATCAAACTTTACAGCAAGCTTTCCTCCTTCTACATCAAGATCTATTTTGTTTGCTGTTGTTAGTTTATTATGATATGCAGCGATAGCAACAGCTGTTACACCTGTACCACAACTCAGTGTTTCATCTTCTACTCCACGTTCATAGGTTCTTACAGCAAAGTGATGATCACTTTTTTGTTCTACAAAATTAATATTACTTCCAGTGCTTCCATACAAATCACTATATCGTATAGCAGCTCCTTCTTTTTTTATATTCACTTCTTTTACAGAAGCTACTTTTTGTATGTGATGTGGTGACCCAGTATCTAAAAAAGTATATTCTGGAGTTACTTTAATCGTAGATACATCTTGCATTTTAAGGTGTACAATCTCATTTTCTATTGTTGCCTCGTGCAGACCGTCTATAGCTTCAAATGTACAATGAATATCTATAATGGATAGCGCTTTTGCAAAAGCAACTAAACAACGCCCTCCATTACCACACATACTACTTTCATTACCATCTGCGTTATAGTATACCATTCTAAAATCTGCCGAAGGATGATTTTCGAGTAACATCAATCCATCTGCACCTATGCCAAATTTACGGTCGCATAACTGAGCAACAAGTTTGGTATCATTTTTGGAAAATATGTGTTCCCTATTGTCAATGATTACAAAGTCATTGCCAGTGCCTTGATATTTTGAAAAAGGTAATGTCATCTTTTACTTTTAATATCGACAAAAATAGGGATTCTCAGTGTTGTAAATTATATTAAACCCACGTTAATTATTTGTGTCATATTTATAATAATTATTAATTTTAAAATAACAAACGATAATAGATAAAATGCAAAAGACTATGAAGAAAACTGCTGGATTACTCTCTGTTGCCGTATTAGCCGGCGCGATTACCTTAGGATCTTATAAATTATTTATAGAAGAAACACCTGAGATTGTTCAAAATACATCTACTCAACCTATGCTACCTGCATATACTCCTGTAAATTATACCGCTGCCGCTTCAAGTGGCATAGACTTTACAGAAGCTGCTGCCCGTACTGTAAATGGTGTTGTACACGTTATAAACAAAAAAGAATATAGACAACCTCGTAATATGATGGAGTTTTTACGCGGTGGTGGTCAAGCCAGTAAAGGCATTGTAGGAGCTGGAAGTGGTGTTATTATTTCTGGAGATGGATTTATCGTGACTAATAATCACGTAATTGATGGAGCTTCTGAAGTTGAAGTCACAATGAATAACAACAAAACCTATACAGCAGAAATTATAGGAGCAGATGAAAATGCAGATATCGCGCTACTTAAAATAGAAGCAGATGGAGAACTACCGTATATTCCTTTTGCAGATAGTGATGCTACAAAAGTGGGAGAATGGGTACTTGCCGTAGGAAATCCTTTTAATCTTACCTCTACAGTAACTGCTGGTATTGTCTCTGCAAAAGCACGTGATATAGACGAAAGTGATAGAAATTTTCAATCTTTTATTCAAACAGATGCAGCGATTAATCCCGGTAATAGCGGTGGCGCTCTTGTCAATATGTATGGAGAACTTGTAGGGATTAATACGGCGATTACTTCTCAAACGGGTTCTTATGTAGGATATGCATTTGCAGTACCTTCAAATAATACACGTAAAATAGTAGAAGATATTATGCAATATGGCTCTGTACAAAAAGGCATTTTAGGTGTTACAGGAAGTGGCATTAATGCTAAAATTGCAGAAATAAAAGATTTAAAAACTCTTGAAGGCTTTTATGTAGATGATGTTGAGCTTGAAGGAGGCGCAGAAAAAGCAGGTATTAAATCTGGAGATGTTATAAAAAAATTAGACAATGTTAATATTAATAAATTTTCAGACCTATCTGGATATTTAAGTACAAAACGACCAGATGATATAATACAAGTCGAAATTTTAAGAGGTAATAATAAACTAACATTACCTGTCACACTAGTAAGACCTTCTACATATGATATTGAAGAACTCGGTATAAAAGTTAAAAATATCACTAAAACAGATTTAAAAAAGTTTAAGACAAAGAGCGGTGTTTTAATTTACGATGCTATTAATGAAAGAACAGAAGGATATGATATATATGGAAAAGGTGTTATTGTAGAAGTTAATGACACTCCTATCAAAAACATAGATGATATTAAAAACATCTTTGAAAATAAAGATCCTAACAAACCTATAAAACTTGTAATTGTAAACACAAAAGGGGAACGAGAGAGCTATATTTTTAATTAATAAACGATATATAATTTTAAAAAATCCCTTCTCAAGATTGAGAAGGGATTTTTTCCTTCATAGCTATTATACGAAAACGTTTGCGCTGTTAGTTATTTACTGTATTTTTGTATAAAGTTGAGAATATTAAAATTTTAAAGCTTAAAAGGACTGTTAAATTTTCAATTTCGCAAAAAAACAACAAACACATCAAACACACACAATGAACCCATCTGAAACTTACGAAAAAGAACTTTCTTTCCAAGCAGACAGGCGACGAGCTACCGTAGCCTTTATAAAAATTGCAAGTGATCTTTGGTATGATAATGCTATAGAGTTAGTACTATTTAGAAATCAAGTAATGGATCGCAATGTGAGTCAAATATTAGATTTACACGAATATGCAGAGGGTTTTGTAGAAAAACCAATATCTATTTTTGATACTGTAGAAATTGCGCAAGCTATAAAAAGTCTTAACCTACCTCCTTCTAAACTTGATATAGGTAAACTTACCTATGAATACCACTTAGAAGAAAGTGAACGTAACGCAACAAGCTTTATCGCAAATAAATTAAAACCATCTCAGAGCCAAAAAAAGATACAACCTAAAGACGTTGTTCTTTATGGTTTTGGTCGTATAGGTCGCCTTGTAGCACGTGAGCTTATGACTAAAACAGGCAAAGGAAGTCAGCTGCGATTAAGAGCTATTGTTACTCGTGGTACCATTAATGACGATATATTAGAAAAAAGAGCGAGTCTTTTAAAAAGTGATTCTGTACACGGAGATTTTACAGGTACGGTAAATATAGATGCTATAAATAATGCGCTCATTATAAATGGTACTACCGTACGTGTTATAAGTGCAAATGCACCAGAAGAAATAGACTATACCATATACGGCATTAATGATGCTTTAGTTATTGATAATACAGGAGCCTTTAGAGACAAAGAGCAGCTAAGCAGACACCTTATAGCAAAAGGTGTAGATCGTGTTTTACTAACTGCCCCAGGAAAAGGAATCCCTAATATTGTGCACGGTGTAAATCACAAGGAATATAATCCAGATGAGATTAAAATATTCTCTGCGGCCTCCTGTACCACAAATGCAATCACACCCATTTTATATGCCATAGATAAAACTATAGGAGTAAAATCTGGACATTTAGAAACTATACACGCATATACTAATGATCAAAACTTAGTAGATAATATGCACAGTAAATATCGTCGTGGTCGAGCGGCAGCTCTCAATATGGTAATAACAGAGACTGGGGCTGGTAAAGCTGTAAGCAAAGCATTACCTACTTTTGAAGGCAAACTCACATCTAATGCCATTCGTGTTCCTGTTCCTAATGGCTCTCTGGCAATACTTAATCTTGAACTAAGCAAAAAAACAACCTTAAAAGGCATAAATGGAGTTTTTAAGAAATATGCTTTAGAAGGAGCACTGGTCGAACAAATAAAATATTCGCTCAATAATGAGTTAGTATCAAGTGATATTGTAGGATCTCAACAGCCTAGTATTTATGATAGTAATGCAACTATTGTTCGTAAAGATGGTAAAAATGTAGTGCTATATGTTTGGTATGATAATGAGTATGGATATAGTCATCAAGTACTAAGACTTGCAAAATATATCTCTAAAGTACGTAGGTATACCTATTATTAGAAGAGAGTGTAAACTAAACTCTCAGATATTCCTTGCAATCTATATCCGTTTTGAACCGATCAGAAAACTCTAGAAGATTTTGACTTTTAAAAATATCCATAATAAAACATATTTATTTACATTAAAGATATGAGAAAAAAATTAAAAGAGAGTGTAAACTAAACTCTGTCTGATTAAAATTTTAGTTTAATTTTAATCAGATATTATGACAACACAAGAACAACAAGAATTAGCGAAGAAGGCGCTAGAACAGTTTATGTCTGGCAAGAGTTTTTTTGGTAAGGATGGTGCTTTTGCACCTATGCTTAAAAGTTTTATCGAGAAAGCTTTAGAGTCTGAGATGGAAGGTCACCTTGATAACGAGGAGCGTTCTAAAGGCAATAAGCGCAATGGTAAGGGTAAGAAGACTA
>CALKZS010000011.1 GCA_938002835.1 uncultured Dokdonia sp.
TATAGATGCAGGGTTTGTAGATAACGAAGCATTGGCGAGTGGTACAGATCCTAGTGGAGCAACAGTAACTGATGAATCTGACTCGGGTAACCCTGCAGATGATACAGGAGCTGATGATGATACCACTAATACTCCGATACCTCAAGATTCAAGTATGAATCTTAATAAAACAGGTGTTCTAGATGATGGTGGCGATGGTTTACAAGTAGGTGATATAATTACGTATACATTCACATTAACTAATACAGGTATAACAACTATTGACAACCCAGTTCTTAATGATCCATTAGTAGGTGGTGTCGTGCCTGGTCCAGACTCTGGAGATCTCAATAGCAATAATACTTTAGAATTAGATGAAATTTGGGTGTATACTGCAACTTATCCGCTAACACAAGATGATATTGATGCAGGAATGGTAATAAATTCGGCAACAATTACTGGTGATGTACCAAATGGAGCACCTGTCACTGATATATCTGATGACCCTACTGATCCATCAAATGTAGATCCTAATAATGATGGAAACCCTGATGACCCTACTGTAATAGATTATGGATGTATGCCTAATATCTCTTTATTCAAAGAGGACATTGCTTTTAGCGGAGATATTACAAATCCTGTCCCTGGAGATATTATCACTTTCCAATTTACAGCAGTAAATACAGGTAATATTACATTATTAAATGCTGAAATATTTGATGCATTATTAGGAGGATTTGTTGGTGAATTTGAAGAAATTCTAGTTGGAGAGTCATTAACAACAACTCAAGATTATGTCATCACTCAGGCCGATATAGATAACGGTGATGTATTAAACACTGCTTTTATCGTAGCAGATCCTGTAGGAAATGATTGTGATGAAGTTAGAGACGTATCTCACGATAGAGATTTTGTAACTAGTGGTGTAGATTCTGATGGGGATGGAGATTCAACAAATGATGTTATTGTAGATTCTGATGGAGATGGAGAACCAGATAATGACACTGAAGTATTCCTACAGCAGAATCCTGTAATAGTTCTTACCAAAACATTTGTATATCTAGACACTAATGGAAATGGTGTCATAGACCTGGGAGATCAACTAGAATATAATTTTGTGGTTACTAACAATGGAAATGTTACTGTTACAGACATTGTTATCAATGATCCTTTATTAGGAGGAATAGTAGGTGTTATTGATGTACTTACACCTTCTGACACAGGTAATGTAACAGCTACCTATAATCTTACACAAGATGACATTGACAATGGAAATGTTACAAATACTGCTACCGCTATAGGAAATGATCCATTTGACAATGATGTAACTTCAGATGACACTGTTATATTTGACATTGATGATGTAGGTGGAATTACATTAACTAAAGGAGCTCAATTATTAGATACAAACAATAGCAACACCGTAGATCTCGGTGATGAAGTACTCTATACTTTTACCGTCACAAACACTGGTAATGTAACAGTTACAAATGTTACTATAGATGATGCTACTATTGATGTAACTAACCTACCTACTATTCCAGATACATTACAACCTGGTGAAAGCGGTATTGCAGTTGCAACATATGTACTCACATTAGATGATGTTCAAATAGGAATGATCATAAATTCTGCGGAAGCAAATGGTCTAGATGCAATGGGAGAACCAGTAACAGACATCTCAGATAGTACCAACCCTGCAGATGACACTGGAGCTGGAGATGACCCTACAGTAACATTATTTGAAGTAGCTGAAATTTCTCTAGAGAAAGTAGGAGAATATGTTGACACTAACCTCAACAATATTGTTGACCAAGGAGATCGTATTGACTATACATTCACAGTAACTAATACTGGAAACACTCCTCTCTTCGATGTAATTATTGAAGATGACCTTATTGATGTAGATGGCGACCCAATAAATCTAGCTATTGGTGAGACAGATAGTTCAACTTTTAGCGCAAGCTATATTCTCACTAATGAAGATGTAACCTTTGGCTCTGTAGAGAACACAGCAACTGTAAATGCATTTACTGCAGATGGAGCTATTGTTTCTGACACTTCTGACGACCCTACTGATACTACTAACATTGATATCAATAATGATGGAGAGCCAGATGACCCCACTATAACAGTTTTAGATGTATCTCAAGAATTAGAAATATTTAATGAGATATCTCCTAACGGTGATGGCCTTAATGATTCCTTTGTAATTCAAGGTTTACAAAACTTCCCAGATAATGTACTACGCATTTACAACAGATGGGGTAATCTTGTTTTTGAAGAATCAAACTATCAAAATGATTTTAATGGAACATCTAATGGTCGTGCTACTGTACAAAGAGATGAACAACTGCCTGTAGGAACTTATTATTATATCCTAGATCTCAATGATGGCAGTTCAGGAAGAGCAGGCTGGTTATATATTAATAGATAAAAATAGCGTGTAAAAGCACTTAAAAATAAACGTATGAATGTAAAACTAAAAGTAGTATTAATAGGCTTAATAGGGTTATCCTTCCAGGCACTATTCGCACAACAAGACCCTCAGTTTACACAGTATATGTATAATACACTTGGAGTAAATGCTGCCTATGCTGGCTCACGTGGTCACATAACTGCGACTGGTCTTCTAAGATCACAATGGGTAGGATTAGATGGAGCTCCTAGGTCTCAAACTTTTACCATAGACTCACCTCTTAGTGAACGTGTGGGACTTGGTCTAGCTATTGTAAATGATGAGTTAGGACCTTCTCAAGAAACGTATATTGATCTTAATTTTTCATATACAATACCTACATCAGATACACGCAAACTTTCTTTTGGAATTAAAGGAGGAGGACGTTTACTAGATATCGATTTTTCAAGAGGTAATGTACAAAGTTCTGGTGATGGATTATTTCAAAATAATGTAAGTGAATTTCTACCTACTGTAGGTGTTGGGGTCTACTGGCATAGTGATCGTAACTATATAGGGGTTTCTGTTCCCAATTTGTTTACTGATCAAACATATGATGACATACAACAAACAGTTGCTGCCGAAAGATTACACTTATTTATTATAGGAGGTATTGTTAAAGATCTAAGTAGTACTATAAAGTTTAAACCCGCCTTTTTACTTAAAAGCGTTGTTGGGGCACCTATTATCGTAGATCTATCTGCAAATTTTATGTTTTATGAAAAGTTACGTTTAGGATTATCATATCGTTGGGATGATTCTGTTAGTGGTCTTGCTGGATTCCAGCTTACACCTCAGTTATTATTAGGATACTCATATGATTATACCACAACAGAGCTCCAGAGATTCAATACGGGTAGTCACGAAATTACGTTACGTTTTGATCTCATTTCAAAATCAAAAAAACTCAAGTCACCTCGTTTCTTTTAAATTATAGATAATGATAAAGAATATTACGTTACTCATACTTCTATCTTCTGCAACAATATTTGCCCAGAAAAAATATAAAAAAGCAGATAAGTTCTTTGACCAAATGCGCTATGTCGATGCGGCAAAAGCCTATGAAAGCGCCATAGACCGTGGAGATAACTCAATCACTCTATTGCAAAAAGCTGGAGATGCGCACTATTTTAATACCGATATGGCTCAAGCTAATAAATGGTATGATTTACTCATTAGTGAATATGAAAAACAAGTTGATCCTGAATACATCTTCAGATTTGCACATTCACTAGAAGGTATAGGGGAGCATAAAGCTGCAAACAAATGGATGAAAGCTTTTGCAAAAGCTTCAGATAAGAAAGACCAACGTATATCTGACTATGCTCAGAATAAACAAACACTTGAGGAAGTTCTTGCAATACCAGCTCAATTTGAATTAAATAACCTTGATATTAATACTGAGTACTCAGACTTTGGACCAACATATTACGGCAACAAGCTTATATATTCATCTGCTATTGATACTTCTTATTTTATAAAAACAAGATATCAATGGAATGAACAACCATTTCTTAATTTTTATGTGGGAAAAATTAATGCTGCAGGAAATAAAGTTACACGTGAAAAAGAGTTTTCTAAAGTATTAAACACAAAATACCACGAGGCAACCATCGCTTTTGCAGAAGATGGTAAACGCATATACTTTACCCGTAACAATTATGATGGAGATCTTCATAGAGATAGTGAAGGTATAAATCATCTCAAATTGTATACTGCAGAAATCACCATAGATGATGATGGTAAAAAAGAGTGGAAAAATGTTCAAGAACTACCTTTCAATAGTAATAATTATTCTACAGGACACCCTACAATAAGTAAGGATGGCAAGAAACTATATTTTGTATCAGATATGCCGGGCTCTATAGGGTTTACAGATATTTTTGTGGTAGACATCTTAGGAGATAACACCTACTCTACTCCACAAAATCTAGGACCTAAAATAAATACTTCTGGACGTGAGATGTTTCCTTTTATTACTGAGGATAAACTTTATTTAGCATCAGATGGTCATTTAGGAATAGGTGGTCTAGATGTTTTTGAAAGTAATTTTTCAAATGGCGCTTTTGAAGATCCTCAAAATCTAGGGAAACCTTTAAACAGCGAGTTAGACGATTTTGGTTTTATCATTGATGGTGAAGGAACTTTAGGATTTGTATGCTCTAATAGAGAAGGTGGTAAAGGGGATGACGATATATATGCCATACAGCGTATAGCGAATTCTCTAAATCCATCCCCAAATGCGTGTACACAACTTGCAAAAGGTTATGTAACTAATGCTCGTACAGGAGAACGTATTTCAAATGCAACAGTCGCTATTTATGATAGTAAAGGAAATAAAATAACAGAAACTATTAGTAAAGAAAATGGCGACTATGAGCTCAATTATGACTTATTATGTAATGAACGTTATGAGGTTAAAGTAGAAAAAACAGGATATTCTCCCAACAATAAAATATTTGTAACCTCTGCTATTACATCAGAAACTATAGTACCGCTTAGCTTAGAAACTATAGATGAACTAGTTGTAGAAGAAGGCGGATTATTAAAAATAAAAATAGGTATTATTTTCTTTGATCTAGATAAAGATTATATACGGCCAGATGCTGCGATAGAACTCAATAAAATTGTAACATTAATGTCCCAAAACCCTAAAATGCAAATTCGTATAGAATCGCATACTGACTCTCGTTCAGACGACGCATACAATATGGACCTTTCGCAAAGACGAGCAAACTCTACAAAAGATTATCTAGTTAGACAAAGTATAGCCAGTGATCGCATCTTAAAAGCAACAGGTTTTGGAGAAACAAAATTACTTAACGAGTGTATAAATGGAATTTCTTGTGATGAAGTTCAACATCAACTTAACCGTAGGTCTGAATTTATTATCGAAAAATTATAACACTATACTATCAATTAACACCAATTAAAAATCTCTATTCTCTATGATTTTATAAGCTTTCGCGAAAGCATAATACATCCAATATTAATTTAGAATAAAACTCGTTATATACGCAAAAGCATATTCCTTCTATTACATTAATAATCAGATATAAAAAAAGCCTTCTCCTTATTTGACAGTAATCTACACGAAAATTCCTTTTTTGTAAATCGATATCTATGTATTGATGATGATAAAAATGGATATATAGATGATGATCAGGGTTGGGATTTTTTAGGAAATCAAGAAAAAGAGAATGTCATTTACCAACAATATGAAAGCACTAGAATTATAAGAGATTCTATAAACTATATACATTTAGACACCTTATCTTTTGATTATTTACAATATCAACGTGCTAGACAAGTATACATCAAAGAAAAAACACGAACACTAAGAATTTTAGAAGAATCTGCTAGAGATTTAAAAAAAAATTAAAGTTAAGCGTGCTTTTTTAAAAGAGTAATTAAAAGACACTATTACGTTAACAAAAGTAGATAGTCTACTAGCACTAAATCCTGAATTAAAGGAAAAAATACCAACCTTTTATCCTTGGATTAAAAGAAGTTTTTCTTATGAAGCTTTGGTTCAAGATAGAAATGGTATTGTACGGAGGAATAATCATCAATTAAATTTAGATTATAATGAGAGAGAGATACTAGGTGATGCTATAGATAATATAAATGACACTAGTTATGGCAATCCATATATCAACAGTCATTTAGATGAACTCTATCACGCTACAATGGTTACAGGAGTTCTTATTTCAAAAAAAGATAACGATAAAGGTATTAATGGCTTTGGCGATTTTATAAATATAATACCACTATCAATATGTGCAAACGGAGATTGTAAAGACAAAGATATTAAGACCGTTGCAAGGGCTTGTCTAAATTAGATAAATTTTGTATCTTTTTTCTATGGAACTAGTACAACACCCCACTTTAGCCGATAGTATTTGCGATATACGTTTTCGTAAGATCAAACGTACATTTTTCACACAAATAAATACACTTATAGATTGGTATCCAATTATTACCATTTTAAAGCAACATTATACTAAAGGTAAAAGCGCTACAGGCAAACCTAGTTATAGTGGTTTACTACTTTTCAAAATGAGCTTACTTCAGACCTGGTATGGTTTGAGTGACTACGAAGTAGAAGATCGAGTTAATGACAGTATTTCTTTTAGTTATTTTTGTGATTTACATATA